>JALZLC010000041.1 GCA_030858885.1 Actinomycetota bacterium | reverse complement strand
TTGCGCGGCTGCGGTGGCTGCGTGACCGCCTGCTGGCCGGGCTGCTGGCCATCGAGGGTGTCGCACTGAACGGGCATGCGCAGCGCCGGCTGCCACACAACGCCAACGTCGCCGTGGGCGGCTGCGACGGCGAAGCCCTGCTGTTCGCGTTGGACATGGCGGGAGTCGCCGCCTCGGCAGGCTCCGCCTGCCAGTCGGGTGCCTCTGCCGCGAGCCACGTCCTGTCCGCGATCGGGGCGCCTGCGAACCAGGCTCACCTGCGCCTGACCTGCGGGCGCACCACCACACAGGCCGACGTCGACACCGCCGTCGAAGTGTTCGGCGACTGCGTGAAGCGGCTGCGCGACGCCGGCGGCGGCTACCTGTAGGCGGCGGCGTGGTGAAGGTCCTGGTTGCGATGTCCGGCGGCGTCGACTCGTCGATGGCCGCGGCGCTGCTGGTCGAGCAGGGCCACGACGTCACCGGCGTCCATCTGAAGATGGCGGACACGCCCTCGGGGCTGCCTGGCAAAGGCTGCTGCACCCTGGACGATGCCCGCGACGCGCGACGGGTCGCCGACCACGTTGGCATCGCCTTCGCCGTGTGGGACTTTGCCGCCGCCTTCGCAGAGCGGGTCGTCGAGGACTTCGTCAGCGAGTACGAGGCGGGGCGCACCCCCAACCCGTGCGTGCGCTGCAACGAGCGGGTGAAGTACGCGGCGCTGCTCGACCGGGCACGCGCCCTGGGCTTCGACGCCCTCGCCACCGGCCATCATGTCCGCCTGCGTCGCGACGGCGACGGCACCGCCCACCTGTGGCGGGCGGCCGACGCCGACAAGGACCAGACCTACGTGCTGTACATGGCCGGCCAAGATCAGCTGGCCGCCACCCTGTGGCCGGTCGGCGAGTACCCCAAGTCGTCGCTGCGGGCGATGGCGGCCGAGCGCGGGCTGCTCACGGCGGCCAAGCCGGACAGCTCGGACATCTGCTTCATCCCCGACGGCGACGTCGCAGGTTTCCTGCGCCCTCGGCTGGGGCAGCGCGCCGGAACCTTCGTCGGTCCCGACGGGCGAACGCTGGGCGGCCACGACGGCGCCTACCGCTTCACGGTCGGCCAGCGCAGGGGACTGGGCCTGGCGGGAGGCAGCGAGCCGCTGTACGTGACGGCGATCGACGGCCGGCAGGTGCACGTCGGCGGCCGTGAGCAGCTGCGCTGCGGTCGCCTGCTTGCCGGCAGTGTGAGCTGGATCGCGGGCCGGGCGCCCGCCCGCGCTGGGATCAAAGCGCAGGTGCGCTATCGCGGCCGGCCACTGCCCTGCGACACCGACATCGACGGCGACGTCGCCGAAGTGCGGTTCCCCGATGAGCAGCCCGAGGGCGTGGCGCCGGGGCAGGCGGTGGTGTTCTACGCCGGGCAGGAGTGTCTGGGCGGGGGAACCATCACCAGGACGTGGTCGCAGAAGTCAGCGGCCACCGCCTGAGGCCGCTCAGCGGTCGTACTCGGCGGCACGGCGGCCCGCCGCAGCGCGTTGCCGCAAGCTCGGATCGCGGCGGACGCGCAACAGCTGCGGCGTCGGGACGGTGTGCAACCAGTACAGCGCCAGGACGAGCACCACCACAGCAAACACAACTGTCACCATCGTCACCTCCGCGGCATCCATGTCAGTAGTGTTCTCGGCACGAGCTGGTCCGAATCGCAAGCCCTTTCTGTGCCCTACCGCCTCTCGCCCGCTTGCCGGCTCGGACGTCGTTAGACTTCGACGCCGAACGGCGACTCGCGCGGAACCGGCGAACGAGAGGGAGAGACGATGCCGCTGTATCTATCGAGGTTCAGCTACACGCCGGAGACTTGGGCTCGGCTGGTCGGCCACCCGGAGGACCGCCGGAAGGCCGCTGCGTCGTACATCGAGTCGGTCGGTGGGAAGCTGCATGGGTTCTGGTACGCCTTCGGCACACACGACGGCTACACCCTATGGGAGGCTCCCGACAACGTGTCCATGGCCGCGGTTGCGCTGGCGATCGGGAGCGGCGGTGCGCTCAGCTCGTTGGAGACGACCGTCCTTTTGACCGTCGAGGAAACGATGGACGCCCTGGGCAAGGCCGAGCAAGTCCAGTACCAAGCACCTGGCGCGTAGCAGCTCGCGCGCCCAGGTCCCGTGTCACGCGCTCGTCGGTGGATTCAGACAGACTCGCGCGCATGACCCTCGAAGGCGGCGTCGAGCCTCGGCGGCGGGTGGAACGTCTGCGCCTCGAGATCGAGCAGCACCGCTATCGCTACTACGTGCTGTCCGACCCTTCGATTCCCGACGCCGACTTCGACGCGCTGTACCAGGAGCTCGCGCGGTTGGAAGCCCTGCATCCGGAGCTGGACGATCCCGACTCGCCGACGCACCGGGTCGGCACGCCCCCGTCACCCGCCTTCGGGGCGGTCCCGCACCGGCAACCGATGCTGTCACTGGACAACGCCTTCGACGACAGCGACTTGCTGCGCTGGGCCGAACGCAACGACCGGATTCTGGAAGGTGCGCCGGCCCGCTGGACCTGCGAGCTCAAGGTCGACGGCGTCGCGATCTCGGTCGCCTACGTGCGTGGCCGTCTCGACCGTGCCGTCACCCGCGGCGACGGCATGGTCGGTGAGGACGTGACGGCCAACGTGCGCACGATCCAAGGTGTCCCGGATTACCTGGAGTCCGACGACCCACCGGCGCTGCTGGAGGTGCGCGGGGAGATCTACTACCCCGTGGCCGAGTTCCAGGCCATGAACGACGCGCGCGAGGAGGCGGGCTTGGCCCGCTTCGCCAACCCGCGCAACGCCGCGTCAGGCGCGTTGCGGCAGAAGGACCCCGCCAAGACGGCGCAACGACCGCTGCGTCTGGTCTGCCATGGGATGGGTGCGGTGGAGGGGCTGTCGGTGCCGACCCACAGTGGCTTTCTGGAAGGGATCGGGGCTGCGGGCCTTCCCGTCGCCGAGCAGACTCGCACCTTCGACGACCTTGACGCCGTCTGCCAGTTCATCGCCGACTGGGGCCAGCGTCGCCATGCGCCGGCCTACGAGATGGACGGGGTCGTGGTGAAGGTGGACGACCTGGGTCAGCAGCGGCGGCTCGGTGCCACCAGCGCCGTGCCGCGCTGGGCGATCGCGTTCAAGTACCCGCCCGAGGAGCGGCAGACCAAGCTCATCGACATCTTCGTCAACGTCGGACGCACCGGGAAGGTGACGCCGTTCGCCTCGTTCGAGCCCGTTCTCGTCGCCGGTTCCACGTTGCAGCTGGCGACCCTGCACAACGAGGACCAGGCGCGGCACAAAGACGTCCGTCCGGGCGACACGATCGTCGTACGCAAGGCCGGTGACGTGATCCCGGAGGTCGTCGGGCCGGTGCTGCCGCAGCGCCCCGACGAGGTTGCTGCCGCAGGGCCGTGGCGGATGCCGACGACGTGCCCGTTCTGCGGCTCACCGATCGAGCGGCTGGAGGGAGAGGCCGCCAGCTTCTGCAGCAACATCGACTGCCCCAACCGCCTGCTGGAATCACTGGCCCACTTCGCCAGCCGCGGCGCCCTGGACATCGAAGGCCTCGGCTACGAGACGGCTCGCACGCTGCTGGACCATCACCTGGTCAGCAACATCGCCGACGTCTACCGCCTCGATCCCGACGACCTACTGCCGCTGGAGGGCTTCGGCGACAAGAAGGTCAGCCAGCTGCTGGCCGGCATCGAGGGCTCCAAGTCCCAGCCGCTGGAGCGCCTGCTGGTGGCGTTGAACATCCGGATGGTTGGCGGCACGGTGGCCCGCGTCCTGGCCCGGCACTTCGGCTCGTTGGCGGCCCTGCGAACCGCCGACAGCGACACCATCGCCGCGGTCAACGGCGTTGGTCCGATCCGCGCCGCCGCGGTGCGCGCCTTCCTGGACAACCCGCGCAACGCCGCGCTCCTGGACGAGCTGGCGGGCCTCGGCGTCCGTACCGACACCGAGGCCGCGCAGCGCAGTGACCTGCTCGACGGCTGGACGGTGGTGCTGACCGGTGGGTTGACGGGATTCACCCGCGACGAGGCCAAGCAGGCCATCGAGGATCGCGGCGGCAAGGTCACCGGCAATGTCAGCAAGAAGACCAGCGTGGTCGTCGTCGGGGTCGATCCTGGCAGCAAGGCCGCCAAGGCGCTGGACCTGGGTGTCCCGACCGTGGACGAGGACGGGTTCTTCGCGCTGCTGGACTCCGGCGCCCTGCCCTAGGAGGCGGCCGCACGCAGGAGCGCGGTAGCCTGCGAACACCGGCCCCCACCAGAAGTTGCGGAGTTCACGTCCTCATGTCCTTGAGCACCGACGACGTGCGTCACGTCGCCCGATTGGCACGCCTGGCGCTGTCCGACCAGGAGGTCGAGTCGCTGCGCGGTGAGCTGTCGGAGATCCTGGCCTACGCTGACAAAGTCAGCGAGGTCGCGGCCGCCGACGTGCCGCCCACCAGTCACGCCTATCCGCTGCG
>JALZLC010000040.1 GCA_030858885.1 Actinomycetota bacterium | reverse complement strand
CAGGACATTCCCGCCTCGCACGCAGCGGAATGGGAGGCGCTGCGCGCCGACCTCGACGAGGCGCGCGCCCGCTCCGCGCGCGAGCGCTGCCGGCGGTTCGCATCCGCGCCGACCGACCCCACGCCGGCCGCGGCGCTGCGGCATGTCGAGGGCCGCAGCCGTGACCTGTCGCAGGTCCGCCCCGAATGGGGTCACTGCACCAACGCCTTCGCCGTCGTCGGCCGTCGCTGCCTGTCGCAAGGCTTGTTCTTCGACCGGCGCGGGTTCGTCATCTCCTACGACCCCACGCAGGACCCCACCGGCGCGATCGTCGAGCGCATCCTGCTGGCCATGGGACCGGTGGGCGCCGGCATCAACCTGGAGTACTACTTCTCCAGCGTCGACAACCAGGTCTACGGGTGCGACACCAAGGTGCCGCACAACGTGTCGGGCCTCCTCGGGGTCATGGAGGGGGCGGCCAGCGACCTGCGCACCGGGCTGCCGCGGCAGATGATCGAGATCCACGAGCCGATGCGCCTGCTGCTGATCGTCGAGGCCACCCTCGACGTGCTCGGCGGCATCTACACGCGCCAGCCGGCCATCGCCGAGCTGCTGGACAACCAGTGGGTGCACCTGGTCGCGATGGACCCACAGACGGGCGCGTTCACGCGGTTCGTGGCCGGCGAGGGCTTCGTGGCCTGGGACGAGCACATTCCTGACCTGCCGGTGGTGCAGACCTCGCACGAGTACTACCGCGGCAAGGAGGGCTTCCTGCCTCCCGCCTTGATCAGCACCGGGGTCCCGCGCAGCCAGACGGCGACCGGGTCGTGAGCGCGTTCGAGCTGGCCGCCGTCGCGGTCTGCGGGCTGCCGCTGGGCGCCGCCTTGGCCAACGGCCTCAACGCCCTCACCGGGGACCGCCTCTACGGGCACGTGACCGTCGCGCGGGTCGCGGTCGCGACCGTCTACGCGTCCTTCGTTGTCAGCCTGTGCCTCGCGGGGGCGATGGTGGCACAGCCGGGCGCCCGCGAGGTCACCATCTACCGCTTCATCCACAGCGGGGACCTCAGCGTCGACTTCGGGTTCCTGCTCGACCCGCTGAGCCTGGTCATGATGCTGGTGGTGACCGGCATCAGCGCGCTGGTGACGCGCTTCTCGGTGAACTACATGCACAACGAGCGCGGCTTCACCCGCTACTTCACGGTCATGTCGCTGTTCGTGTTCGCGATGCTGGTGCTGGTCATGGCCGACAACTACCTGGTCATGTTCCTGGGCTGGGAAGGGGTCGGGGTCTGCTCCTACCTGCTCATCAGCTTCTACCGCGAGCGGCCGGCCTCGGCCCAGGCCGGGACCAAGGCGTTCGTCATGAACCGCGTCGGCGACGCCGACCTGCTGGTCGCGATGTTCCTGCTGGTCGCCTACACCGGCACGCTGCAGTACAGCGAGGTCTTCGCGCAGGCGTCCGACCTGCCGCGCGGCGTGGTCGAGGGCGTCGGCTTCCTGCTCCTGCTTGGCGCGGCGGGCAAGTCCGCCCAGCTGCCGCTCGGCACCTGGCTGGCGCGGGCGATGGAAGGGCCCACCCCGTCCAGCGCGCTCATGCACGCGGCGACGATGGTGACCGCCGGGGTCTACCTCGTGGTGCGCTCGGCACCCCTGTATGACCACGCCCCGACCGCGCTGATCGCCGTCGGCGTCGTCGGCGCGCTGACGGCGCTGTACGGTCAGCTCGTCGGCTACGTGCAGACCGACATCAAAGGCATGCTGGCGGCTTCGACCACCGCACAGCTCGGGTTGATGTTCGTGTTCTGCGGCCTGGGTCTGTACGCGGTGGCGATCTTCCATCTGCTGGCGCACGCCTTCTACAAGAGCTACCTGTTCCTGACCGCACCGTCGATCCTTCACCACCTTCACGGCGGCGCTGACCCGACTGCGGTCCGGCGCCCGGCGGACACCGCCCGCCTGCTTGGCGCCGTCACCCTGGCGGCGGCCATGGGGCTGCTGGCGGTACCGCTGGTCGGCCGGGTGTTGGCCCCGACCGGCGCTGCCGGCGGCCTCGCCGGAAACGTCTGGGTCGTGCTCGCGCTGGTCGCGATTGCGGTGTTCGCGGCGGCCTTCTCCACGCGACGCATGACGGCGGTCGCCTTCGCCGGTCACGGCGGCCACGACGGTGGCGGGCACCGACTGGGCACGGCTCGCACCGTTGCCCCGCTGGGCGTGCTGGCCGGTCTGGTCGCGCTGGGCCTGGCCGCCGGCGTCCTGCCCGGCGGGCTTGACGGCTCCTGGTTCCAGCGCCTGCTCGGCGAGAGGGCCGCCAGCGACGTCGGTGTTCCGCCGGGCAACCCCCTCGTCGCGGCGCTGTTCACGGCCACGATCGCGCTGCTGCTGCTGTCCGGCTGGTACGGCGCTCGCTACCTCGACCGCTTCCGCGACGAGCTCCCGCCCGCGGCCAGCCCTGCGGTAGCACGGCGGCTGTACTGGTGGGCACTGAACCGCGGCTACCTCGACGACACCTACGACCGCACCATCGTGGCTCCGACGACGGCGCTGGGCCGGACGCTGGAACGCTTCGACAGCGCGGTACTCGACCGCCCGCCCCCTTCCGTCTCGCCACAGACCCGGCGAGCGCAGCTGCGCCCCACCAGCTGGGAGGCGCGGTTCCTCAGCGTGCGCGCCGCCCACGCAGCCGGGGTCACCGCCCTCGCCGAACCGCCCGAGCGCCTCGACTGGCTGGCACCCGGCACGCTCGCAGCACCCCCGGCGGCGCAGGATCACCCGCACGGCGCCGTCCCTCGGGTGCGCGCCGCCGCCAGGCGCGCCTCCGAGAATGGTGGCGTGTTCGGCGCGGTCGCCAATGCGATTGCGGGCTTCGTCGAGGGGATCGAGCGGGTCGTCTTCCAACGGGCCTCCGAGCATGGCGGTGTGTTCGGGGCGATCGCCAATGCGCTCGCGAGCCTGGCCGAGAAGATGGAGCGGGTCGTCTTCCAACCTGCCGACACGGGCGCCTTGAAGTTGGCCGGGATCATCGCCGGTGTGACCGACGCGGTGGAGCGTGCCGTCTTCCAGAGCGGGGTCGAGCGGGGGCTGGCGCGCTCGGGTGTGAGCGCGCAACGCCTGCTGTTGGCGACCGAGCGGCGTCTTGGCCAACCGCCGGTCGTCGGCAGCATCCTCGCGCTGGCGCTGGTGGCCCTGCTCGTAGGCACCCGATGAACCTCGACGAAGTCATGGCCGCCGAGCAGGTCGGCTTTCCGATTCTCTCGCTGCTGATCGCATTGCCACTCGTCGTCTGCGCGGTGTTGCAGTTCGTCCGCAACGACCGGGCTGCCACCGTCCTGGCCATCGCCGGTGCGGGGCTGGAGGCCGTCCTCGCGGCGGTCCTGGCCGTGCGCTTCATCTTCGGCGTGACCGACATCCAGTTCGTCGAGCGTTCCGGCGCAGTGCTCGGCATCAGCTGGCACCTCGGGGTCGACGGCGTCAACCTGCTGTTCGTCCCGCTGACCGCGCTGCTCGGCCTGCTGGTGATCGTCTATGCCGAGCACGCGACCGCCACCAGCCGCACCGGCGACGCGCGCCACTACGCGATGGCCACGCTGGCGCTCGAGGCGGCGATGATCGGCGCGTTCGTCTCGCTGGACCTGATGCTGTTCTGGTTCTTCTTCGTCGTCGAGCTGGTGCCGAGCTGGTTTCTCATCACCCGCTGGGGCACCGGCGAGCAGCGGCGGCGCGCCGCCGGCGAGTATGTCGGCTTCATGGCCGTCGGCTCGGCGCTGATGCTGGCGGGCATCCTGCTGCTGGGACGCAACCACGCGCGCGTCACCGGCGAGGGCTACAGCTTCGAGTTCCTGACGTTGCTCGAGGCCGGCGTTCCCGCCGAGGCCCAGACGCTGATCTTCTTCCTGCTGTTCTTCGGCTTCGCCGTCAAGGCGCCGATCTTTCCGTTCCACACCTGGCTGCCCAAAGTCCTCGAGCACGGTCCTGTCGTGGGCATGAGCGTCTTCCTCGTCGGCGTCAAGCTCGGCACCTACGGGCTGCTGCGCTTCGCGATCCCGCTGCTGCCCGATGCCGCCGCCGGCTGGTTCTGGCTGATGGCGCTGCTGGGGGTGACGGGCACGGTGTACGGAGCGCTGCTCGCGCTCGGCCAGTCCAACCTGCGGCGGCTGCTGGCGTACGCCAGCCTGTCGCACATGGGCGTGGTCATGCTGGGCCTGTTCTCGCTCAACCTCGACGGCTTCGAGGGCGGCCTGCTGCAGATGGTCAACCTCGGGATCGTTGGCGCTGGACTGTTCTTCGTCGCCGGGTTCCTCGCCACCCGCGTCGGGCCGCCCGAGATCGGCGCGCTGGGCGGGGTGATCCACCACGCGCCGCTGCTGACCGGCACGTTCCTGATCATCGCGCTGGCCGGCATCGGCCTGCCGGGTACCAACGGGTTCAACGGCGAGCACCTGGTCATGCTCGGCGCCTACGAGCAGCACTGGGCGATGGCGATCGCCGCCGGCCTCGGCGTCTTCCTCACCGCCGCCTACTCGCTGTCGTACTTCCTGCGCGGGTTCATGGGCGCTCCTCGTCCCCTCGTGGTCGAGCGTGTCTACGACCTCACCGGCAGCGAGCGTGGCATCGTGCTGACCCTCACCGCGTTGATCTTCTGGATCGGTCTCGGCACCGGTCCGTTCATCCAGGCGATGCGCCCGTCGCTGACCGCGCTGGAACAGCGCGTCGACGACGGCGTCGGCGCGCCGGCGACCGCGGGGATCGACGGGGAGGTGCCGGGCGAGTGAACGAGATCGCCGCCGCCGACCAGGTCGGCTTCCCGATCCTGTCCCTGCTGGTGTTCCTGCCTGCCGTCACCATGGCGGCACTCGGCTTCACGCGCAGCGACCGTGCCCTGCGCCGGGTGGCGCTGGCGGGGGCGGTCGCGGTGCTCGGCCTATCGCTGTTGCTGGCAGCGGAGTTCCAACGCGGCGCTGCCGACTTCCAGTTCGCCGAGCAGCTTCCGTGGGTCCCCGCGATCGGCTTGAGCTACCACCTCGCCGTGGACGGGGTGAGCGTCCTGTTCGTGCCGCTGACCGCCCTGCTGGTGGTGGTCGTCATGCTCTCGTCGTGGACGTCGGTGCGGCACCAAGCCAAGGCCTACTTGATGGCGGTACTGGCATTCGAGACGGCCGCGATCGGCGTGTTCACCGCCGTGGATCTGATCCTGTTCTTCGTCTTCTGGGAACTCATGCTCATCCCCACCTATGTGCTCATCAAGGTCTGGGGTGACGGCCCGCAGCGCGGTCGGGCCGCGCTGCGCTACGTCCTGTCGATGCTGCTGGGATCTGCCGCACTGCTGGTCGGCTTCGTCCTGCTGGGGGTGAGCTACCGGTCCGCGCCCGGCTCCGGGGGCGTACTGTCGTTCGACCTGCTGGCGCTCATGGGCTCGACGATCCCGCCGGGCACCCAGACGGCGGCCTTCTTCCTGCTGGCGTTCGCGTTCGCACTCAAGGCGCCGCTGTTCCCGTTCCACGCCTGGATGCCGGGGACCTTGCTGGAAGGCCCCATCGGCATGGCGGTGTTTCTGGCCGGGCTCAAGATGGGCGTGTTCGGCTTCCTGCGCTTCGTGGTGCCGCTGGTGCCCGACGCCTTCGCGGCCTGGAGCTGGCTGATCGCGGTCCTGGGGGTCGTGGCCGTGCTCTACGGTGCGCTGATCGCGCTGGTGCAACCAGACCTGCGTCGCCTGCTGGCGTTCGCCAGCGTCAGCCACGTCGGCATGGCCATGCTGGGGCTGGCCAGTCTCAACGCGCAGGGGCTGCAGGGTGCGCTGTTCCTGATCATCAACCTCGGGCTGGTCTCGACGGGGATGCTGCTCGCGGCGGGCTTCATCCACCAGCGCGTGGGCAGCACCGACCTCGCGGCGCTGGGCGGGCTCGCCCAGCGCGCACCGAGGCTGGCGACGTTCGCGCTCGTCGCCTCCCTCGGCGCCGTCGCCGTGCCCGGCACCAGCGGCTTCCCCGGCGAGTTCCTCGTCCTGCTGGGCGCGTTTCGTACCCACGGCTGGCTCGCGGCCATCGCGGTGACCACGGTGATCCTCGGCGCGGCCTACGTGCTGGTGTTCTTCGAGCGCGCGTTCCACGGGCGTATGGGCACCCCGATCGTGGAGGCCGCCGCAGACCTGCGGCCGCGCGAGGCCGTCACCGCCGGCATCCTCGGCGTCGCGATCGTCGTGCTCGGCTTCTTCCCGACGGCCGTACTCGACTACTCGGGCGCGTCGGTCGACGATCTCGTCGGCCGGCTCGACTCGTCGGCCGCCGTCGCGACCGAGGACTAGAGGGCGCCGAGCGTGGACGTCACCGGCCTCACCCCGCTGCTGGCGCTGCTGGCGCCGCTGCTCGGCGCGGCCGGGGTCGTGCTGCTGCGCCATCGCACCCCGGCCCGGGAGCTGTGCGGGGTCGTCGCCGGCCTCGTCCAGTTCGGGCTGGTCGCGACGCTGGTGCCCGCGGTGCGCGCTGGCGGCACGGTCTCCGTCACGCTGTCGACGTTCCTGCCGGAGGTGTCGATCGCCCTGCGCGCCGACGCGCTCGGCGTCGTGCTCGCCGGCACCGCAGCGGTCCTGTGGGTGCTCACCACGCTGTACACGATGGGATACCTCGGGACTGCCCCGGAGCCGGCGCTGACCCGCTTTCACGTCTGCTTCTGTGTGACGATGGCCGCCACCATCGGGGTGGCGTTCTCGGCGAACCTCATCACGTTGTACCTGTTCTACGAAGTGCTGACGATCATCACCTACCCCCTTGTGACGCACACGGGCACGGCCGACGCCGAGCGCGGCGGGCGGCGCTACCTCGCCTACCAGCTCGGTTCCGGCATCGCCTTCCTGCTGCCGGCCATCGCACTGACCTACATCGAGGCGGGCACCTTCGACTTCGCCCCGGGCGGGATCTTCGGCGCGGATGCCAGCAGCGCGCTGCTGGTGATCGTCTACGTGCTCTACTTGCTGGGCATCGCCAAGGCAGCGCTGATGCCGGTCCACTCCTGGCTGCCGGCCGCGATGGTCGCGCCGGTGCCGGTGAGTGCCCTGCTGCACGCGGTCGCTGTCGTGAACGTCGGGGTGTTCTGTGTCCTGCGCGTCGTGCTCGACGTGTTCGGCAGCGACCTCGTCGGCGAGCTCGGCTTGGGTGTCCTCACGCTGACCGTGGCGTCGGTCACGATCCTCGGGGCGTCGCTGTTCGCGCTGCGCCTGGACAACCTCAAGGGCATCCTCGCCTACTCCACGATCGGGCAGCTGTCGTACATGATCCTGGGGGTGGCGCTCCTGTCGCCGGCGGGCCGCACGGGGGCGGTGCTGCACCTGGTCGGGCACTCGTTCAGCAAGATCACGCTGTTCTTCGCGGTGGGGTCGGTGTATTTGGCTGCGCACCGGACGCTGGCCAGCGAGCTGGGCGGCATCGGTCGGCAGCTCCCGTGGACGATGACCGCATTCGCGATCGGCGCGTGCTCGATCATCGGTCTGCCCCCGACCGTCGGCTTCGTCGCCAAGTACTTCCTGTTCCTGGGCGCCGTGGAGGCCGGTCAGTGGGCGGCGTTGGTCGTCCTGTCCGTCTCCACGCTGCTGTCGGCTGGCTACTACCTGCGGATCCTGCGATCGGCGCTGTTCGACGCGCCGGTGGCCGTGATCGCCGGCGGCTCGGATGACCGCAGCGGGCTCCTGCGTTCACCGACCGTGACGGAGCGCGGCGCATTCGTGGTCGGCCCCATGCTGGTGACGGCCACCGTCACGCTGCTGCTCGGCGTCGCGCCAGGCTGGCTGCTGGACCTGATCAGGGTCTGGAGTGGATGACGGTGGCGCGCCTGGGCCCGAATGCGGTCCACGTGCGGCCGTTCGCGCAACGTGACCTCGACGCGGCGGTCGCCGTCTGGGCCGATACCGCGGGGCGCCAGCCTGCGGTCTTCCCGCTCGCCGACGTGGTCAGCGCGCTGGGCGCCGACCATCTGGCGTTGGTGGCCGAGCGCGACGGGGCGCTGACCGGTGCGGTCGTCGCCCACCTGCAGCACGACCACGCCTGGATCCTGCGGCTCGGGGTGCTGCCAGGCGCGCCGGGCGAGGGCGTCGGAGGCGCGCTGCTGGACGCCTTGGTCGAGGGGCTTGCGGCGCGCGGTGCCCAGCGGCTCTCGGCATTGCTGCCTGATGGGGGGGCCGGGGCGGAGGCGCTCGGTGCGCACCAGTTCACCCGCCGGGTCGGCGTCAGCTATCACCACCGTGAGCTGACCGGTGGCGGGGGCGGCAACGTCGTGGAGCGTCTCGGCGGACGCTATGTCGCCCCGGGGCTCTTCGAAAGCCTTGCCGGCATGGAACGCGAGAAGGCCCTGATCGACCGCCGCGTCATCACGCCCCTCGCGCGCGCTGCGCAGGCGAACCACCACGGGGTACGACCGCCGCGAGCCATCATCCTGTTCGGCCCGCCAGGCACCGGCAAGACGACCTTCGCCAAGGGCGTCGCCTCACGACTGCGGTGGCCGTTCGTGGAGCTGTTCCCCAGCCGCCTGGCCGGCGACGGGGGGCAGGCCGCGGCGCTGCGAGAGTTCTTCACCAGCATCGTCGAGGTCGACGAGGCGGTGCTGTTCATCGACGAGGTCGAGGAGATCGCCGCGACCCGCGACGGCCGGCCGGTGACGCATGCGGTTACCAACGAGCTGCTCAAGCTCATCCCGGTCTTCCGGGAGCGCCCGCGCCACCTGCTGGTCTGCGCGACGAACGCGATCCACAGCCTCGACTCGGCGTTCATCCGCCCCGGGCGCTTCGACTACGTGCTACCGATCGGGCCGCCCGACCCGGCCGCGCGTGCGGCCATCTGGCACAGCTACGTGGCCCAGATCACCGACGCCGACGTCGACATCGACCGTCTGGTGGACGCCACCCAGATGTTCACCCCCGCCGACATCGACTTCGCCGCACGCAAGGCCGCGCAAGCGGCGTTCGAGCGCGACGTGTTCGGCGACGAGGACTCCGAGTGCAACCTGAGCCCGGGCTCCACGCGCGCGACCGTGGCTGACTTCCTGGCCGCGATCGCCGACACCCGGCCGACGCTGACTCGCGCGATGGTGCACGAGTTCGAGAGCGACATCGACACCTACGCCCGCATGTAGCGGCACGCCTGCCCCGCGGCGCGGTGGGAGTAGGTTGTTCGTACACCTTCGCGTCGCAGACCGAACCGGTCGCCCGCGCCTGACCCTGGCCGACACCACGGCGCTGCTGCTGGTGGTCTTCTCCATGGTCAACATCTGCGCGCTGGTGCTGCGCCGCGACGACGTCGGCCACGACCACTTCCACGCGCCGGTCGTGATGCCGGTCCTGGGGATCGCCACCTGCCTGCTGCTGCTGATCCAACAGGAGGCGGGCATCTGGCTGCGCGCCGGCATCCTGCTCGCAGTTGGGGTGGTGCTGTAAGGCATCAACCGGGCCGTGTCGGGTCCGCTGGAGTCCATGGAAGCCGAGCGCCTGAGGATTGAACCGCGCTTTAGATTTTAGAAGGTCACGGGGGCGTCGACCGTCACGGCCAGGCGCCGCAGGAACGCCGCGCGCGGGACCGCGACCGCGCCCATGGACGTCAGGTGCTCGGTGGGCAGCTGCGCGTCCAGCAGCGCGAAGCCGCGGTCGCGCAGATGCGCTGCGAGGCTGAACAGCGCGACCTTGGAGGCGTCGGGGCGCCGGTGGAACATCGACTCGCCGGTGAACGCCCCGCCGACGGCGATGCCGAATACGCCCCCGATCAGCTGCGGACCGGACCAGACCTCCACGCTGTGAGCGAACCCGGCGGCGTGCAGGCGGCGGTAGGCGTCGATGAGCTGGGGCACGATCCAGGTGCCCGTGTCGCGCCCGGTGGCGCAGGCGGTGACCACCGCGGGGAAGGCCGCGTCGCGGGTACAGCGCAGCTGCGGTGACCGCAGCATGCGCCGCAGGCTGCGGGAGACGTGCACGCCGTCCAGCGGGATCAGCGCGCGGGGGTCGGGCGACCACCAGTAGACGGTGCCGTCGGCCACGGGCCACGGGAAGATCCCGTGGCGGTAGGCGTCCAGCAGCGTGGCGACTCGCAGGTCGTTGCCCCACGCCAACGGCCCGTCGGCGGGCGCCTGGCCCGGGGCGGGGAAGCGGCTGGCCGAGTCCTGCTGGCGAACCACAATCACCTTCCCGTCGCCGTCCTCAGGTAGGGCTCATGATGCCCCGCTACCGTAGCGGGCATGGTCGTGGCCGCTCCGGGCGTGCTGATCGCCGACCGCTACCGCATCGCTGAGACGTTGGGCCGCGGGGGGGTCGGTGTCGTGTGGCGTGCTCGCGACGAGCGGCTGGGCCGTGATGTGGCGCTGAAGGAGGTCAGCTTCCCCCCTTCGGTTCCCGCAGCGGAGCAGGAAGCGATGCGTGCTCGGGTCATGCGCGAGGCGCGCGCTGCCGCGCAGCTCAGCCACCCGTCGGTCACCACGGTCTTCGACGTGCTCGCCGACGCCGGGACCGCGACGGCGTACCTGGTCATGGAGCTGGTGTCGGCCCCGACCCTTGAGGAGGTCGTGCGCGCGACCGGACCGTTGTCACCCGCGCGGGCGGCCGCGATCGGCGTGGAGCTGCTGGCGGCGCTGGACATGGCCCATGACGCCGGCATCGTCCATCGCGACGTCAAGCCCGGCAACGTGATGGTGCCCGAGGTCGGCCCCGCCAAGCTGGCCGACTTCGGCATCGCGTCGGTCGCCGGCGACGGATCGA
>JALZLC010000026.1 GCA_030858885.1 Actinomycetota bacterium | reverse complement strand
GGCTACATGGTCGACCTGGCCCGCGCCACCCGCGAGTCGCCGTCCCTGACGCTGGGCGTCAGCCCTCGTGGCACGACGATGCTGCTGCACGCGGCCAAAGCCTGGGCCTTCCTGGCCGGCAAGGCCTTCCTCACCCCCGACGAGGTCAAGGCGATGGCGCTGCCCACGCTGCGCC
Organism: Actinomycetota bacterium; assembly: GCA_030858885.1. The sequence goes on along the minus strand of JALZLC010000026.1, from coordinate 6,398 downwards.
ACCGCGTCACCCTGCGCCCGGAGGTGGAGCTGGAGGGCGTCACCGCCGACGGGGTGATCCAGGGCATCCTCGGCGCCGTCCCGGTTCCGCGCTGACCGTGCCGGTCCCCAGCTGGCGGTTGGCCGCGGCCGCGGCGGTGATCGCTGGCCTGGTCCTGCTGTCGCCCGCCCCCGGCCTGGCGCTGGTCGCGGCCAACGGTGCCCTGTTGCTCGTCGCCGTCGTGGACTGGGGGCTGGCACCGTCCGCCCGGCGGCTGCAGGTGACGCGCAGCGTGCCAGGGATCGTGGCCTTGGACAGTGAGGCGGAGGTCGTCTGGAAGGTCCGCAACCCGATCAGGCGCCGGTTGCGCGTGCGACTCGCCGACGAGTTGGTGCCGTCGCTGGGCGCGGACAGCCGGCGCGCCCGCCTCGACCTGCCGCCGCTGGGCGCGGCGTCGGCGCACACGCGGCTGCGGCCGCAGCGGCGGGGCCGCTTCGACCTGACGACGATCACGCTGCGGGTGCAGGGTCCGCTGGGTCTGACGGCCCGTCAGGGCGATGTGGTGGTGCCGGGGGTGGTGCGGGTGTACCCGCCGTTCCGCTCGCGGGCCGAGGCCGAGCTGCGGCTGTCGCGCTCCCGGGTCCTGCAGGTGGGGTTGCGGGCGGCGCAGGGGCGGGGCGGCGGGACCGAGTTCGACAGCCTTCGCGAGTACAGCGTCGACGACGAGTTCCGCCGCATCGACTGGGCGGCCACCGCCCGCGCCCGCAAGCCGATCGTGCGGACGTACCGCGCCGAGCGCAACCAGACGGTGCTGGTGCTGCTCGACAGCGGCCGGACGATGGCGGGGCGGGTCGAAGGTGTTCCGCGCCTCGACCACGCCATGGACGCGGTGATGATGATGACAGCGGTCGCCACCCGCCTCGGTGACCGGGCGGGGCTGGTGGCCTTCTCCGACCAGGTCCGCGGTGTGGTCGGTCCCTCCAGCGGTCGCGCCCAGCTGTCCACGGTCACCGAGTCGATGTACCGGCTGGAGCCGGAGCTGGTGGAAAGCGACTACCGCGGCGCGTTCGTGGAGACGCTCGGGCGCTTCCGTCGCCGGGCGCTGCTGGTGGTGCTGACCGAACTGGCCGAGCAGGCCGTGGCCGAGACGCTGATGCCGGCGCTGCCGCTGGTCGTCCGCGACCACCTGGTGATCGTCGCCGCGGTCCGTGACCCCGTGGTGGCGCGCTGGGCCTCGGCGGTGCCGGTCGAGGCGGGCGCCGCCTACCGGAAGGCGGCCGCCGTGCAGGCCATCGAGCAGCGGCGGCACACGGTGGGGCGCCTGCGCGGGCTGGGAGCCGTGGTGATCGACGCGCCACCCGGGCGCCTGGCGCCCGAGCTGGCCGACGCCTACCTCAAGGTCAAGTCCACCGGGCGCCTATGACGGAGCCGGCGACCAGCCGGCTTCACTGTCCTCGCCCAGAGACCCGGTCAGCCCGCGAGCCGCGGCCGCGCGGCCGCGGACGACGACGTAGGCCACGAAGACCGTCTCGGTGACGGCCCCGATGCCGACCCGGACCCAGGTCGGCAGCGGCGACCCGGTGACGAAGCCCTCGATCAGGCCGGCGATGAGGAACACGACCACCAGGCCGATGACGATGACCACCGCCCGCCGGCCTTCCTCGACCAGGGCCTCGCCGCGGGCCCGGTCGCCCGGGTCGATCAACGTCCATCCCAGCCGCAGGCCGGCGCCACCAGCGATGAACACGGCGGTCAGCTCCAGCAGGCCGTGGGGCAGGATCAGCCCCCAGAAGCGCCCTTGCTCACCGACCGCGGCGAACAGCCCGGCCGCGACGCCGAGGTTGAGGCCGTTGAACGCCAGCAACGCCGCGGTCGGCAGGCACAGCAGGATCCCCGCCGCAAAAGCCAGGATGCCGACGCGGATGTTGTTGGTGCTGACCTCGGACGTGAACTGCGCCGACGGGCTCGACGAGTAGTAGGCGGCGAAGTCCTCCTCGACGTAGGCCTCCTGCAACGCCGGGGGAACGGCGACGTCCAGCGCCGCCGGTGAGCCCGCCAGCCAGAGGGCCAGCGCCGCGGCGGGGATGATGAACAGCAGCGCCGAGACCAGGACGAAGGCGCGCGCGTGCCACAGCGCGGCGGGGAACGTGTCGGTCACGAAGCGCACGGCGGCCCGCCAGGTCCTCGGTCTGCTGCCGTACACCACGGCACCCGAGCGTGCGGTCAGCCGCGTGAGCTCCGCGGTCAGGGCTGGGTCGCGCAGGTAGGTCCGCGCGGTGGACAGGTGGCTGGACACGCGCTGGTACAGCCGCACCAGCTCGTCGAGCTCGTCGGCGTTGAGCCGGCGCGGATCCCGGCCCGCCCGGCGCGACAGCTGCTCAAGTCGCTGCCAGGCGGGTCGATTGCTGGCGATGAAGCGGTCGATGTCCACCGCAGGCAGGATAGGGCTGTCGCCCGCCGAGGAGGAGGGGTTCATGGCGCGAGCTGAGCATGGGATCGTCACCCCTGAGGCGGTGCGCCTCGACTTCGAGGAGGCCGGGGTCGGCTCGCGTGGGGCCGCGCTGCTGCTGGACTACTGCGTGATCGGCGCCCTCCTGGTCGGGATCAACGTTGGCACCGCCTACCTGCTGGACTCCAGCGGGCCCGGCCTGCCCACCTGGGTGACCATCAGCCTGTTCCTGATCCTCAACGTCGTGGTGCTGTTCGGCTATCCGATCGCGTTCGAGACGTTGTGGCGCGGGTGCACGCTCGGCAAGGCCGCGCTGGGTCTGCGGGTGGTGACCGTCGAGGGCGCGCCGGTGCGCTTCCGCCACGCTGCCGTGCGCGCGGCCCTCTCGCTGGTCGACTTCGGGTTGACGGCCGGCGCCGGCGCGGTCGTGACGGCGTTGGTCAGCCGCCGCCACCAGCGTCTCGGCGACCTGGTGGCCGGCACCGTCGTCCTGCGGGAGCGCACCGGAGCGGCCAGGCCGCAGGTCGCCAGCTTCACCGTGCCGAGCGGCGCCGAGTCCTACGCCGAGACGATCGATCCCTCCGGTCTGTCCCCCGCCGACTACGACGCGCTGCGTGCCTACCTGTTGCGGGCCGGCTCTCTACCGCAGTCTCGGCGGGCGAATCTGGCCGGCGACCTCGCCGGCGGGCTGGCGGTCAAGGTGGCCCACACGCCGCCCCCAGGCACCGCCCCTGAGCTCTTCCTGGCCTGCCTGGCCGCGCGCTACCAGCAACGTGGGCGCGGGGTCGCGGGATCACCAGCGGCGCCGGCAGCCCAGGCGGCGGTCTCGGCCGAGGCTCCAAGGGCGCCAGCACCCACCAAGGTCGACGGCGGGTCCTTCTGGCCGCCCACCTAGGCGGTCCGGGCCTGCCTGGAGGAGGCCGTTAGGTCAGGTACTCCAGGATGGCGGCCGCCAGCGCGTCGGGCTGCTCAAGCGCCGCCCAGTGCGCCGCCCCGGCGATGACGCGGACCGAGGAGACGGGGATGAGCCGGTGCAGCTCCTCGGTCATGGCGATCGGCGTTGACCGGTCGTGATCACCCACCAGCAGCAGCGTCGGTTGGCCGATGTCGCTGTGGTGGATCGACGGCGCCGTGGCCAGAGCGCGGCACGCCTGGGCGTAGGCGGCCGGCTGGTTGCGCAGGAACATCTCGCGCAGCAGGCCCACCAGCTGGGGCAGCTTGGCCCGTGTCCGCGGTGCCAGCGCCCCGGGAATCCAGTCGTCGACGAGCCCGTCCATGCCGTCTGCCTCGACCAACTCCGCACGCTTGACGTAGGCGTCCCTGGCCGGCGGTTCGAAGTGGGAGATCCCACCGACCAGCACGAGGTTGTCGACGATCTCGGGGCGGGTTGCGGCCAGCTGCTGCGCGATCAGGGTCCCGATCGAATGGCCGACGAGCGTCACCGCTGGGAGTTCCAGGGAGGCGATCAACGCCTCGACGTCGGCCGCCAGGGACTGGATGGAGATCGTCTGCCCACCGCTGTCGCTGCGACCGTGACCGCGCAGGTCCAGGGCGACGACGTGATGGTGCAGGGACAGGTTCTCCAGCACCCCGTGCCACGCGTGCAGCGTGCCGCCGAGGCCGTGGACCAGCACCACGGGCGGTCCCTCGCCCTTGCTGACGTAGTGGTGCCGAACCCCGTTCAACTCGATGAACATCGCCGCTCCGTCGCTCGAAGAGGGCCCACCCGTGCAGGCGGGCCCGCCCGCACGAAGGGCGCCTGGGCGCCGCATCAGCGGGCTCGACGGTGCCGCGCTGCGCGCGAACAGTCCGTCGTCGTTGCCCCGAGGCTACTTGACGGATACTCCGGTTCCCAATGAGTGCGGACGGTCCGCAGCCGGGCAGGAGGGCAGGTGGCTCGCGTCGAGGTGGCTGTGCACATCCAGGCGCCACCCGAACGGGTCTGGGACGTCCTCGTGGACTGGGAGAACCAGCCGCGCTGGATGGTCGACGCCCGCCAGGTCCGGGTGGTCAGCTCGCACCGCGAAGGCCTGGGCGTGGTGCTGCGCTGCCCGACCAACATCGCCGCGGGGATCGTCGTCACTGACGTCCTGGTCGTGACCGAGTGGCAGCCGCAGCGGCGAATCGCGGTACGCCACGACGGGTGGCTCATCCGGGGTTACGGCGCCTTCGAGCTGGCACCGTCCGCCGGGGGCACCGACTTCACCTGGTGGGAGGAGATCGAGGCGCCACTCGGGCCACTTGGTGAGGCCGTGGCGAAGGCGCTGGCCGTACCGCACGTCAGCCGGGTGTTCCGCCGCAGCTTGGCCGGGTTACAGCGCCAGTGTGAGGGCCCCGCCGGACGGCCGTACCAACCCTCCTGACGGCTGGGTCATCCCGGCCGGCGCTTGTCCGCCGGCTGGGGTCAGGCGCCGGCCATCGCTCGTGCGGCCAGGACCAGGCCGCCCGTGGTGACCAGGGCGGCGGTGACCAGCGGCAAGACCTGTCCCAGCCGCACCAGACGGCCGGGCCGGTGGCCAGCAACGCGGCGAGTCATCCGCTCGCGCGCCCGCACCAGCAGGTAGCCGGTGCCCACCAGCGCCGCCGCCATGCCGACGCCGTAGGCGATCACCAGGGTGACGCCGAACCAGGCCCTTCCAAGGGCAATCCCGCCGAGGAGCACGACCAGCGCGGACGGGCTTGGCACGAGCCCACCGGCCAGGCCAGGCGCCACCAGACTGCGCCACGACAGCCCGCGCGGATGGTGGGAGCTGTCATGACCGTCCACGTGGTCGTGGGCGCCTGCATGGTCGTCGTGGGGGTGCTCGTGGCCGTGCGCATGGTCATGGCCACCGGACCGCCGGGCCGACCATGCCTGGCGCAGCAGCAACAAGCCGACCCCGGCGAACAGCAGCCCACTGGCCACACCCAGCAGCGGGTACAGCCGCTGCGGCGCGATCGCGTCAGTGACCGACAGCAGCACACCAAGGGCCAGCACCCCCATGGTGTGGGTCACGGCGACGGTGGCGCCGAGGCCGAGGGCCTGTTGCGCCGAGCCCTCCCGTCCGACCAGATAGGCGGCGACGACCGTTTTGCCGTGGCCGGGGGCCAGGGCGTGCAGTGACCCCAGCAGCAGCGCCAGGCCAACCGCCAGCAGCGCGAATGCCGGCGTGAGCGACCGGGCGGAGACCAGGGCGGTGAACGACTCCGCGAGGCGGTCCACACCGCCCGGCAGGGCGTTGCCCAAGCCGGCCGGTGTCTGCGCCGCCGACCCGGGGCCGGGTCGCACCCGGAGCGTCGCGCTGCGCTGGTCCAACGGCGACTGCAGTTGATCCTGCGGATAGGCGGTCAACTGGCCGCTGCTGCTGGTCGTCGGCACGTCGCTGTCGAGCAGCGTCATGCCCTCGCTCGTCGCGGTGATCTCCCGCCATCCGACGCGGTCGGGCAGGTTGGTGTCCGACAGGGCCACGACGGTCTCGCCGTCCGGCGAAGGGAGGGCGGCCCGCAGCGCGCAGGTCAGACGCATGGTGTCCAGCCCGGCCTGTCCCGGTGGGAAGGTGAGCTCACTGCGCTCGACCGCCAGCGGGGTCGGCTTCCCGCCAGCCTGCAGCCGCAGGCCATCGGCGAGCGTGGCGCACTGCTGTGTCCGGTAGCGGCGCGACTCCGCGGCATCGAGGGTGTCGTTGCCGTCGGCATCGGCACGCTGCACCGCTTGCAGCGCGGGAATCTCGGCCAGGTCGACGATGTAGGTGATGTCGAGACGGTCCGGGTGGACCGTCATGGCGGCGGCGGTGTTGGTGGTGAAGTTGCCCAGGGGATGCGCCGCCGCCGGCTCACCCAGCAACGCCACGACGGCCAGCGCCCCCAGCGCCACGCCCGCCAGGCGTCTCATGGCCGCGCCCAGGCCGCCGGGGCCTGCAGGCCGAGTCGACGGGCCAGTGCGCCGGCGGCCGGCTGGTGGTGCGGTGAGAACCAAGGGTCGGTGTCGCGT
>JALZLC010000004.1 GCA_030858885.1 Actinomycetota bacterium | reverse complement strand
TGTCGCCTTGATGGTGGTCATGGTCTCCGGCCTCCTGGGTGCAGACGCCGCTGCCAAGCGGTGCTGCGTGGTCCGTTTCGACCCCTCTTTCGTCGGACGCCGGAAGCTCGGTCTTGACTTGTTTACTGCAGTAACTTTCCGTTACTTGGTGGCTGGTAGCGGCGCAAGGTGGCGGTCGCCAGCTCGACGGCCCGGTTGGCCAGTGCTGTGGGGGTGACCACGGTGGCCGCGCCCCCCAATCGCACCACCAGGCGTGCCACCCAGTCCAGGTTGGCGGTGCGCAGGCGGACCCGGCGAACGCCGCGGTGCGTGGCGACCTCGTCGATCACCAGCCACTCGGCGACCCAGGCCGCGCTGGGAGCCAGGTCGAGCACCACCTCGACGTCGTCGGGGGACGGCTGGTACACCGGCGGCGCGCCAACGTCGCGGCGGCCGGTCACCCGCTCCCCCGTGGGCTCCAGCGAGCGGATACGGTCGAGCCGGAAGTCGCGCGGCGCGGTGGCCAGCCGGCACCACCCCTGCAGGTACCAGGAACCACCCGAGCCAACCACCGCCCAGGGTTCGACGTCACGCTGCGTGGTCTGCGCCTTGGAGGCCGAGCGGTACACCAAGCGGACGACCTCACCGTTGTCCACCGCGCGCCGCACAACGCCCAGCAGCTCATCGCCCGGCGCCGACAGGTCCACGGCGACCCTGGCCCCGTCGCCGCCGAGCAGGGCCTGCAACTTGTCCACGGCCCGCCGCAGGGCATCCGAGTCCGCCAGGCCTTCGACACTGCCAAGTGCCCGGGCGGCCAGCAGCAGGGTCACCGCCTCACGCAGGCTCAACCGCAACGGGCGGGAGAAGAAGTCGGCCATGCGCACCGTCACCCGGTCACCGACCAGCCAGGCCTCCACGAGATCGCCGCCGCCGTAGCCGGGCAGCCCGCAGTAGCCGAGGATGTCCAGGTCGTCGGCGAGCTCCTCGCGGGACACGCCGAAGCGCTCGCCGACCTCCTCGACCGACACGCCGGGGTTGGTCAGCAGCCACGGCACCATCGTCAGAATCCGCTCGAGGCGCGCCAGCGTCGGCGCCGGGCGGCTCATCTCGCGCCCTCCACCAGGCCGCGCAGCCGCGCCACCACCGCCGCCCGCAGCTCCGGCGGCCCCACGACCTCCAGCTCCGGACCGAACTCCAGCGCCCACAACGCGAACGCGTCGGGATCACCGGCGCTGACGGTGAACCGGGTCCAGCCGTCGTCGGCGGGCGAGCCGCCGCCACGCGCTCGCCGAGCCACCTGCCAGGCCACCTCGGGGGAGGCCAAGACCTCCGCGGTCGCCGGCGTGTCGCCGGGCTTGCCCGGGACCACGTCGTCCACACCGACATCGTCGTCGGGCGCTGCGAACGAGCAGGGATCGCCGACCGTACGGACCTTGCCGTCGATGCGGTCGAGCCGGAAGGCCCGGCGCTCGTCGCGGTCGTGGTCCCGGCCGACCAGGTACCAGCGTCCACGCCGGTGTACCAGCGCGTGGGGATCGACGATGCGCACGGCCGGTTCACGGCCAAGGGGCTGCCCTGCCGCCCGGTACTGGAAGCGCACGCTGGTGCGGCTGAGCTGGGCGGCGACCAGCACGTCGCGGTGTGGAGCGTCCAGCGCGATCCCCAGCCCCGGATCGGGCGCGGCAGGACCGACCGCTGGGTCACCGGCGTCCACCCGCAGCTTCAGCAGGCCGATTCCCGCCTCGTCGACCATCCCGGTGGCCTGTAGCGCGAGGGCAAGCGCCCCGAGCTCGTCTGGCTCGAGGTGCATCGGCGGCAAGTCATAGCGGTGGGGATCGATCCGGTATCCCTGGCGGTCGTCCCAGCGGTCCAGCCCCGTCGTCTCGATGGGGACGCCGAGGTCGCGCAGGTCAGCCTTGTCGCGCTCGAACATGCGACGGAAGGCATCCGCATCGGGCTGGCCGTAGCCGGCGACGCGCTGACGGATCTGCTCGGCGGGCATGGGTCGGCGCGTCTCGCGCAGGGCGATGACGAGGTTGATGAGCCGTTCCAACCGCTCGGTCATGGGCCTGCGAAGCGTAGCCGCGAGCCCGGCTACCTGACAGAACGGACATGCCTGCCTCCTGCGATCCGCCGCTCGCTCTGGAACAATGGGATTGCTACCTTCCAGGAAGAACCCCCCGCGATGCCCTCCGACGATCAACCACAGTCGCCATCGTCACCGTCCGGTGACGAGTCCGGCCTGCGCCAGCGGGTGCAGCCCCTGTTGACCGCCGTCGGCCTTGCACTGACGGCTGGCTGGGCAGCCACCCGGCGCGCCGCCACCGCGTTCGCGGACTGGTGGACGGGCACCGGTTGGCCCCGCATCGCCCTGGCCTGGCGCACCGACGTCGTGCGGCTCCGCCGCTGGAGCACGGAGCAGGGTCGGCCCCGTGCGACCGCGGCCTCTCGCCGCACGGCGGCGGTCGTTGGTTCGACATCGCGGCGGACGGCCCAGATCACCGCGACCGCCTCCCGGGCGACCGCCTCGCGAAGTGCGAAGGGTTGGTCGGCGTTCCGCGCTCGTCAGTGGCCCGTGCTCCGGCGCATGCTGCTGCGCTTGGCGGTGGTCGGCGGCCTCGCCGTCGTGCCGCCGCCGCGACGCGCTCCTGGCGCTGCCAAGCCGGCTGGCCGGCTGGCCGGCCCTCCACCCGCCGCTCCCACCTGGACGCCGACCACCGATCCCCGCCCCGTGCGCGGGCCCGCGTGGCTGGCCGCGCGCCTTGGCGGGATTGCCATCGGTGGGCTCGCCGGCGTGGTCGCCTTTGCCGTGCTGGCGTCGGCGGTCAGCCGCCCGGCGCTGTCCAGCGCCACCGAGGTGCTCGATGTCCGCCTGGACATCCCCGAGAACGCGAGCTTGCCGGCGCTGGACGAGCGGTCGGTGATCTACGCCGGTGACGGCAGCGTCCTGGCGGTGGTTGACCGCGAGGTCAGCCGCCGGTCTCTGCCGCTCAAGCGCATTCCGAAGCTGGTGCGCAACGCCGTGGTCACCGCCGAGGACCGCAAGTTCTGGGAGCACGACGGCTACGACATCGAGGGCATCGGCCGCGCGGCGGTCGCCAACCTGCGCGCCGGTGGCGTCGAAGAGGGTGGCTCCACGATCACCCAACAGCTGGCCAAGAGTGCGGTCGGTCAGGACCGCACCCTGGAGCGCAAGCTGTCCGAGCTGCTGTACGCGGTGGCCCTGGAGGAGCGCTTCACCAAGGGTGAGCTGCTCGAGCGCTACCTGAACCAGACCTACTTCGGTGCTCGCGCCTACGGGGTCGCCGCGGCCGCCGAGGAGTTCTTCCGGCGGCCCGTGACCGAGCTCGAGCCCCAGCACGCCGCCCTGATGGCGGCGATGATCCGCTCGCCGAACACCGCCGACCCGCGCGATCGGCCGGTCCTGGCTCGCAAGCGGCGCAACCTGGTGCTGCGCGCCATGGTCGACGAGGGCTACCTGAAGCGGCGTCAGCTGCCTCGGCTGTTGCGCAGCCCCCTCGGCGTCGTCGAGTCGCGCAAGCGAGCCAAGCGCGAGCCGCACGTGCTGGATGCCACCCGCCGGGAGCTGCTCACGCTCAGGGCGCTGGGCAAGACCCGGGCGCAGCGTGAGCGTGCCCTGTACTACGGCGGCCTGCGGATCACCACCACGCTGGACCCCGAGATGCAGCACGACGCCGAGGAGACGATCGCCGAGTACCTGCCCTACTCCGCCCCCACCGGCGCGATCGCCACGGTTGAGCCGCATACCGGTGAGATCAAAGCCATCGCCAGCGGCTTGGGCTACACCGATCTGGAGTACGACCTGTCGACGCAGGGGCGTCGCCAGCCGGGCAGCTCGTTCAAGCCCTTCGTGTACGCCGAGGCGCTGCGCGAGGGTTTCCCGCTGGAGATGGCGCTGTCGGGACGCAGCCCGGCCTACTTCGAGGATGTGCCGCAGTGGTCGCAGGACGCCATCGACGACCCGACTCCCGGCGTGCAGAACTACGGCGGCGCCAGCTACGGGACGCTGGACATGCCCAGTGCGCTGCAGAGTTCGGTCAACACCGCCGCCGCCCAGCTGACGATCATCGTCGGTGAGCAGCGCGTCGTGGAGCTGGCCGACCGCATGGGCGTCGACATGGAGGAGGCCACCGGCGACGACTACGGTCCAGCGATCGGGCTGGGCGGGTTGACCTTCGGCACGACGCCACTGGAGATGGCCTCGGCGTACGCGGTGTTCGCCAACGAGGGCAAGCGCGTGCAATCGCATCTGATCGCCACGGTGACGGATGCTCGCGGCAGGGTGCTGTACGAAGCCAAGCCCGAACCCGAGCAGGTGCTCAAGCGGGTGGTCAACGCCGCCATGGTCGAGATGATGCGCGGCGTCGTCACCGGCGGCACCGGTACCGGGGCGGCACTGCCAGGCTGGGAGGTCGCCGGCAAGACCGGGACCACGACCGACAACGCCGACGCCTGGTTCGTCGGCTACACCCCCGTGCTGTCCACGGCGGTATGGATGGGCCACGCCGAGGGGCAGGTGACCATGCCCGGCATGACGGGCGGGTCAACGCCCGCCTCGATCTGGAGCGCCTACATGGGCCGGGTCTTGGCGGGCCGCGAGGTCGAGTACTTCCCGTCGGTGGACCTGGACGCGCTCGACGAGATCAGTGGCCAGCAGTCCGTCACGGTCCCTGACGTGCGCAGCATCGCCGAGGGCGACGCGCTCAGCGCCCTCGGCGAGCGAAAGCTGATCGGTGCGGTGCAGGTGGAAGACAGCTACTCGTCCGCCGGGACGGTGCTGTGGCAGAGCCCCGAGCCTGGGACCTCCGCTGACGCTGGCGACACCATCTACATCGGCGTGTCCAGTGGAACGCCGCCCCCGCCGCCGAAGCCCGACCCAGAACCGGAACCAGACCCCAAGCCGAAGCCCGACCCCGAGCCGGACCCGGAGCCAGAACCCGACCCGGAGCCGAAGCCGGACCCGAAACCCAAGCCCGACCCCCCGGACGAGCCCGACGACGGTGGCAGTGAGGGCGGCGGGAACGGCGACGGCGAGGACTAGCCGGCCCGCACGGCGCTACATCGAGGCGATCAGCTTGTCGACCCGCTCGTCGCTATGGCGGAACGGGTCCTTGCAGAGCACGGTGCGCTGCGCCTGGTCGTTGAGCTTGAGGTGCACCCAGTCGACGGTGAAGTCGCGGCGCTTGTGCTTGGCTTGGCGGATGAACTCGCCACGCAACCGCGCCCGGGTCGTCTGCGGCGGCGTGTCGCGCGCCTCGTCGATTTCGGCGTCCGAGGTGATGCGGTCGACCTTGCCGCGCCGCTGCAGCAGGTAATACAGCCCGCGCTGGCGATTCACGTCGTGATACTGCAGATCGAGCATGGCGATACGCGGGTGGCTCAACGGCACGTCGTGGCGCCGCCGGTAGTCCTCGATGAGGTGGTACTTGGCCACCCAGTCGCACTCGCGCGACAGCTTCAGTGGGTCGTCGGACAGCGTGGTCAGAATCCGGCCCCACTCGGCCAGGACCCGGTCCGTCTCGGGGTCGGAGCCAGTGTTCTCGATGAACTGGCTGACCCGCGAGAAGTACTCCTGTTGGATCTCCAGTGCGCTCATCTCGCGACCGCCGACCAACTTGACCCGGCGCTTGCAGGTGATGTCGTGGCTGATCTCGCGGATGGCGCGGATGGGATTGTCCAGGGTCAGGTCACGCATGACCGTGCCCGCCTCGATCATCCGCAGCACCAGGTCACAGGTGGCGATCTTGAGCCACACCGTGGATTCGCTCATGTTCGAGTCGCCCACGATCACGTGCAGTCGGCGGTAGCGCTCAGCGTCGGCGTGTGGCTCGTCGCGGCTGTTGATGATCGGCCGGCTGCGCGTGGTCGCCGAGCTCAGGCCCTCCCAGATGTGCTCGGCGCGCTGCGAGATGGAGTACACCGCCCCACGCGGGGTCTGCAGCACCTTGCCCGCACCGGCGAACAGCTGGCGCGTCACCAGGAAGGGGATCAGCGTGTCCGCCAGCTTCTGGAACTCCCCGAAGCGCGCAACCAGGTAGTTCTCATGGCTGCCGTAGGAATTGCCGGCCGAGTCGGTGTTGTTCTTGAACAGGTAGATCTGGCCCGCGATGCCCTCCTCGTGCAGGCGTTGCTCGGCCTGCTCGACGAGCCCCTCGAGGATGCGCTCCCCCGCCTTGTCGTGGGTCACCACGCTGTGCACAGAGTCGCACTCGGGCGTCGCGTACTCAGGGTGGGAGCCGACGTCGAGATACAGGCGGGCGCCGTTCTCCAGGAACACGTTGGACGAGCGGCCCCACGACACCACGCGGCGGAACAGGTAGCGAGCGACCTCGTCCGGGGACAGCCGCCGCTGGCCTCGGAAGGTGCACGTCACCCCGTACTCGACCTCGATGCCGAAGATGCGACGGTCCACTCCTGCTGCGCCTTCCTGCGGGCGAGGGGCAAGTGTACGGTCCCCCCGGAACCGATCGGAGTTGCCTGGACGACCGCGAGATCCTCACCCGCATCCACGCCTTGGATGTGTGTTGGGACCTACTGCACCAGCGACGTGATTACTTGAGCGCTGGAATACCCTCAAGCGCTCGACCGTTGGGACAGCTTCAGGAACCTTTGATCCCTGGAGACCCAATCGTGGCGACGGATACCCGAGCCCTTCCCCTCCTTCCGCTGACGACCGGCGTCGTCCTGCCCGGCATGGTCGTGCCGGTCGGCGTCACCTCACCGGAGGCCCAAGCCGCGGCGGACGCCGCTGGCCGCTCCGACGGCAAGCTGCTGCTGCTCCCGCGCCTGGATGACCGCTACGCCACCGTTGGCACCGTGGCCCAGGTGGAGGAAGCCGGCGCCTTGCCCGACGGCACTCGGGCTGTCCTGGTGCGAGGCCTGTACCGTGCGGTGGTCGGTGCCGGGGTGGCCGGACCGGACACCGCCACCTGGGTCGAGGTGGACCAGGCCCCAGTGCCTGCCGCCACGCCTCGCGCCACACAGCTCGCGCGCGAATACCGCGCCGCCGTCGAGGCGGTGCTGGAGCTGCGCGGCGGTCGCGGCGTCGCCGAGGCCCTGCGCGGCGTTACCGAACCGGGTGCGCTGGCGGACACCGCCGCGTTCATCCCCGACCTTGATCTCGCTCAGCGGGTCCAGATCCTGGAGACGCTCGACGTCGAGGCGCGCCTCGAGCTGGTGGTGGGTTGGGCCCGTGAGCTGCTGGCCCAGCTGCAGGTCCGCCGTGACATCGAGTCCGACGTCGCCGAGGACCTGACCAAGGCGCAGCGCGACCACGTCCTGCGCCAGCAAATGGCCGCCATTCGCCGCCAGCTCGGCGACAGCGAGGACGACGTCGCCGGCGGCTACCGCGCACGGCTGGAGGAGGCCGACCTGCCCGAGGCGGTCCGCACCGCGGCGGAGCGTGAGCTGGATCGACTGGAGCGCGCCGGCGAGCAGGGTCCCGAGGCAGGCATGATTCGCACCTGGCTGGACCTGGTGGTTGACCTGCCGTGGAACACCCGCACCGTCGACAACCTCGACGTGACGGCGGCCCGCGAGGTCCTCGACGCCGACCATACGGGTCTGGCCGACCCCAAGGACCGCATCCTGGAGCACCTCGCGGTGCGCAAGCTGCGCGCCGACCGCGGCCTGGAGCCGTCAGCCGGCCGTGGCAGCGGCACCATTCTCGCGCTGGTCGGCCCACCCGGGGTCGGCAAGACGTCGCTGGGTGAGTCGGTGGCGCGCGCCCTCGGCCGCAAGTTCGTGCGGGTCGCCCTCGGCGGCATCCGTGACGAGGCCGAGATCCGTGGGCACCGCCGAACCTACATCGGTGCGCTGCCCGGCCGCATCGTGCGCGGCCTCAAGGAGGCGGGTGCCGCCAACCCCGTGTTCCTGCTGGACGAGGTCGACAAGGTCGGCGCCGACTGGCGGGGCGATCCCTCGTCGGC
>JALZLC010000002.1 GCA_030858885.1 Actinomycetota bacterium | reverse complement strand
GGAGAACTCTGGGATTCATACTGATGTTACTGTATGTGTATGGCCACGATGACTCGGCGTCTTCAGCTCCTCCTCGACGAGGGCCGCTACACCCGCTTGGAGCGACGCGCGAAACGTCGCGGCACATCTGTCGCCGCCGTTATCCGCGAGGCCATCGACACCACCTTTCCGGACGAAGACCTCGACCGCGAACGCGCGGTGCAGTTCTTACTCGACGCCGAGCCGATGCCGATCGACGACTGGCCGGTGCTGAAGCGCGAGATCGACGAGTTGCTGGAACCCAACCCGCGGCGATGAAGCGTCTCCTGTTCGACACCGCCGTCTTTCTCTATGCCCGCGGAGGCAAGCATCCCTACCGCGAGCCTTGCCGCGCACTCCTTCGCCGCACGCAAACGGGTGACGTCGTGAGCGAGGCCAGCGTCGAGATGGTGCAAGAGTTTGTGCACGTCCGGCTCCGTCGCGGCGGACAACGCTCGGCCGTCATGGCGGAGGCTCGCGCCGTTGCCGCGGCGTGCCGCCTGCACCGATTCGACCAAGAGGTACTGACGCTGAGCCTGGTGCTCCTCGAGCGCCATATCGCCCTCGACGCCAGAGACGCGGTGCATGCGGCCACCGCCCTCACGGCGGGGATCGAGATCATCGTCAGCCCGGATCGAGCCTTCGACGACATCGTCGAGCTTCGCCGGGTGGATCCGCTGGAGGCAACGCTGCTCGACTAGGGTGTAGCGGGGAGCGCCGCCACCCACCGGTCGATGACGGTTGGCCGGTGAATCGCGGGTCCGCAGGTGTGGTTATCCTGCGTGCGCCAACCGGACAGCGACGGCGGACGCCGCGCGCCGGAGTCGGGAGCACAAGGATCTGGTGAAGGGCTTGCGCAGCCGCAACGGTGCGGCGAACGGCTTCCGGAAGCCCGCGCGCTACTCGGCGTTCGACCTGGTGCGCCACGGGCTGACGTCGGCGCCGTGGCAACGGGCCTGGCGCTCCCACGACCTGCGCCCGACCTACGACGTCGTCATCGTCGGCGGTGGGGTGCACGGGTTGGCAACCGCCTACTACCTGGCCGCCAACCATGGCATCACCAACGTTGCGGTGCTGGACAAGGGCTACATCGGCAGCGGTGGCTCTGGCCGCAACACCGCGATCATCCGCTCGAACTACCTCACACCCGAGGGCGTGCGCTTCTACGACCGCTCGGTGCAGCTGTACGCCACGCTGGCGGCCGACCTCAACTACAACGTCATGTTCTCCCAGCGCGGCCACCTCACCCTGGCCCACAACGACGGCTCGCTGCGAACCATGCGCTGGCGTGCCGAGGTCAACAAGCTGGAGGGCATCGACTCAGAGGTCATCGGCCCCGACGAGATCAAGTCGCTGGTGCCGCACATGGACACCTCGTCGGCTGCCCGCTATCCCATCCTCGGAGCGCTGTACCACCCACCGGGCGGCATCGTCCGCCACGACGCGGTGGTCTGGGGCTACGCGCGCGCCGCCGACGCCCACGGGGTGCACATCCACCAGAACACCGAGGTCACCGGCATCGACGTGGCCGAGGGACGAGTGGGGGGCGTGCGGACTGCCCGCGGACCCATCGCCAGCAGGGTGGTCGTCAACTGCACCGCCGGATGGTCCAGCCTCATCTCTGACATGGCCGGTGTGGCGATGCCCGTTTCGACGTTCCCCCTCCAGGCCGCGGTCACCGAACCCGTCCGGCCGTTCCTGCGCACCGTGGTGGTGTCGGGGACGCTGCACGTCTACGTCAGCCAGACCGACCGCGGCGAGCTGGTCTTCGGGGCCAGCGTCGACCCCTTCACCTCCTACTCGATGCGCGGCTCGCTGGACTTTACTGAGGGCCTTGCCGGGCACGTGCTGGAGTTGATGCCGTCGTTGTCCAAGCTGCGAGTGCTGCGCCAGTGGTCGGGTCTGTGCGACATGACGCCGGACTACTCGCCGATCATGGGAACGACGCCGGTCGAGGGCTTCTACGTCGACGTCGGCTGGGGCACCTACGGGTTCAAGGCCGCGCCGGTGGCCGGGGAGACGATGGCGGCGCTGATCGCCACGCGGCGGGTACCGCAGCTGATCGCCGCCTTCGACCTCGCTCGCTTCGCCGACGGTCGTCTGGTCGGCGAGAAAGGTGCCGCCTCCGTTGGCCACTGAGCCGGAAGCCACTCGACGATGATGCTGGTGCCGTGCCCGTGGTGCGGGCCGCGCAACGTCGCGGAGTTCCGCTACGTCGGGGAACGCCGCGCTCGCCCGGACCCCTCGACGGCTGACCCGCCGGCGTGGCGGGCCTACCTGTACCTCCAGGTCAATGCCGCCGGCTGGGTCGAGGAGAGCTGGTATCACCGGGCGGGTTGCCGCCAGTACTTCGTCGCCGAGCGCCACACCGTCGACAACCAGATCCGGGCGTCGAGGCCGCCGGACGCCCAGCTGCGTGGTCTGGGCGCTGAACAGACCGCCGGGCGCGGCGGCGAGCACGACGGCGGAGCCCCGGCGTGAGGGCGGCGCCGACGGTCACCTCGCTGCGCCTGGAGCCGCAGCCCGGCGAGGTCATCGACCGCGACCGACCGCTGCGTTTCACCTGGAACGGCCGGCCCTACCCCGGCTTCGCCGGCGACACGATCGTGTCGGCGCTGGCGGCCAGCGGCGAGCGGGTCTTCTCCCGCAGCTTCAAGTACCACCGTCCCCGCGGTGTGCTGTCGGCCAGCTACCTGGACCCCGGCTGCATGGTGCAGGTCGGCGACGAACCCAACGTGCGGGCCGCGCACCGCCGCGTCGAGGCTGGCATGGTCGTGCGTGCGCAGAACGCCTGGCCGTCGCTGAACTACGACGTCAAGACGCTCAACCAGGTGGTCGGGCGCTTCCTGACGCCCGGCTTCTACTACAAGACCTTCATCAAGCCACAGCGGCTGTGGCCCGCCTACCAGCAGGTGCTGCGCCGCTTCTCCGCCGGTGGGGTGGCGGCCGACCCGACGGGTTCCTCGCATCCCTACTTCGACAAGCGCTACGCCCATCCCGACGTGGTGGTCGCTGGAGGCGGTCCCGCCGGCATGGCCGCCGCGGTGGCGGCGGCGGCCACCGGGGCGCAGGTGCTGCTGGTGGAGGAGGAGCACGACCTGGGCGGTCACCTGCGCTGGGGAAACCAGGCGCAGCTCGACGAGCTGCGGCGGCTACGGGCCGAGGTCGCCGCAGCACCCGGCATCGAGGTCATGACCAACTCGGTGGTCAGCGGCCGCTACGACAGCGGCTGGCTGGCCATCGTCCAGCGCAACCTCGGCGTCGTCTTCGAGCGGCTGATCAAGGCCCGGGCCAAGGTGCTGGTGGTCGCATCCGGGTTGATCGAGCGGCCCTATGTCTTCGCCGGCAACGACCTGCCCGGCGTGATGCTGTCCACCGCGGTGCGGCGCCTCATCAACCTGCACGCGGTCAAGCCGGGTTCCCGCGCCGTGGTGTTCACGGCCAACCCCGACGGGGATGCCGCCGCCGAGGATCTTCGGCGGGTGGGCGTGGACGTCGCCGCCGTCCTCGACGCTCGCCGGGGCGACAACATCGTGCGGGCCACCGGCGGCGGCGGCGGCGGCGGCGGCGGCAAGTCGGTGCAGGCCGTCGAGCTCGACGACGGCACGACCGTGGCTTGCGACCTGCTGGTCACAGCCGTCGGCTGGACCGCGCCGACGTCGCTGCTCAACATGGCAGGCGACCGGCCGGTGTACTCGTCGCGGGCGGCGCGGTTCTTCTCGTCGCGGCTGCCCGACGACGTCCTGGTCACCGGAGGGATCGCCGGCGACGGGAGCCTGGACGAGCTGCAGGCCCACGCCCGCGCGGTCGGGAATGAGGCCGCGCGCCGAGCCGGGACCGCCGGCGCGGCGGGCGCGGGCACGCCGCCGGGGTTGCCTGAGCTGCCGATCGACGAGCACCCATCGCTGTTCTTCTCCACCACGTCGGGGTTCGTCGACTACTCCGAGGACGTCACCTCCAAAGACCTCGTGGCGGCGGCCAAGGAGGGCTATGACTCCATCGAGCTGGTCAAGCGCTACACGACCGTCACGATGGGACCGGCGCAGGGCAAGCTGGAGACGGTCAACGCCGTGGCGGTCCTTGCGGCGGCCACCGGTCGCACCATCGAGCAGACGGGCACCACCGTGTGGCGCCCGCCATACGCCCCGGTGACCCTGGGGGCGCTGGCGGGGCGCATCTTCGAGCCGGTTCGCCGCTCGCCGCTGCACGCCTGGCACGAGCGCGCCGGTGCGCGACCGCTCGTCGCGGGCGCCTGGATCCGCCCGGACTCCTACGGCGACCCGGCGGCGGAGGTCCGCAACGTGCGCGAGCGGGTCGGGATCATCGACGTGACGCCGCTGGGCAAGTTCGACCTGCGCGGCCCGGACGTCGCCAAGCTGCTCAACCAGCTCTACGTCAACAGGTGGTCCAAGCTGGACGTGGGCTCGGTGCGCTACGGCGTCATGTGCGCCGAGGACGGTGTGGTGCTCGACGACGGCGTCACCGGTCGCCTGGCCGAGGACCGCTACGTGCTCACCGCCACCTCCTCCGGGGCGGCAACGGTGGAGGAGTGGATCGACAGCTGGTTGCAGACCGAGCACCCGGAGTGGCGGATCCACGTGACACCGATCACCGCCGCCTACGCCAGCATCAACATCGCCGGGCCGCGCTCCCGCGAGCTGCTCGGTCGGCTCAGCGAGGACGTCGACCTATCCGCTGGCGCCTTCCCGTACATGCGGGTGCGCAGCGGCCGCATCGCCGGCGTCGACGGCTGCTTCATGTGGCGCATCGGCTTCACCGGCGAGCTGAGCTACGAGATCCACGTTCCCGCCTCCTACGGGCTGGGGGTGTGGGAGATGCTGCTGGAACGCGGCGCTGACCTCGGGGTGCGGCCGTTCGGGGTGGAGGCGCAGCGCATCCTGCGGCTGGAGAAGGGACACTTCATCGTCGGGCAGGACACCGACGGGCTGACCCAGGCCTACGGCGCCGGGCTCGGCTGG
>JALZLC010000356.1 GCA_030858885.1 Actinomycetota bacterium | reverse complement strand
CGTACCTCCACGACGTTGCCCAGCGGCTTGTTGCGCCAGCGGCCGTAGCGGGCCACGGAACCCAGCGCCTGCGCGGCGCCCTCCGGGAAGCGGAACGATGGGATGCGGGCCTCGGTCAGCTCGGAAGGCACCCCGCGCTCCGACATGAAGACGCTGATGATCGGGATGCCGGCGTCGATCTCGGCGCGCGCGGAAGCCATCTCGTGCGCCACGTCCTCGGCTTGCGTCACCACTGGCGGGATGAAGATGACCAGCAGCGCATCGACCTGCGGATCGTCGGCGAGCACCCGCATCGCACGCCCGTAGTTGGCCGCCGAGGCCGACGCGATCATGTCGACCGGGTTGCGGATGCCGGCCTCGGCGGGCAGGAACTCGGCCAGCCGGGACAGGGTCGTGGCCGACAGCTCCGGCACCGCCAGCCCGTTGGCCTCGCAGGCGTCCGCCGCCAGGATCCCCGGTCCGCCGCCGTTGGTGAGGATGGCGACGCGATTGTCGTGGGGCACGGGCTGGTTGGTCAGCACCGTGGCGACGTTGAACATCTCCTCCAACGTGTCGGTGCGGATCACCCCGGCCTGGTGGAACAGCGCCTCCACCGCGACATCACCGGCGGCCAAGGCTCCGGTGTGGGATGACGCCGCGCGCTCGCCGGCCTGGCTGCGGCCGGACTTGACGGCGACGATGGGCTTGCTGCGGCCGATCCGCCGCGCGATCCGGCCGAACTTGCGGGGATTCCCGAACGACTCCAGGTAGAGCAGGATGACCTCGGTGGCCTCGTCGGATTCCCAGTACTGCAGCAGGTCGTTGCCCGACAGGTCGGCCTTGTTGCCGACGCTGGCGAAGCTGGAAAGCCCAAGGCCGAGCCGCTGCGCCGCCGCCAGGATCGCCAAGCCAAGCGCGCCCGACTGGCTGGAGAACGCCACCCTCCCCGGCGGCGGGAACACCTGCGAGAAGGTCCCGTTCATGCGGACGTCAGCCGCGGCGTTGAGCACACCCATGCAGTTGGGACCGACGACGCGGATGCCCTGCGAGCGCACGACCGCCATCAGCGCTCGCTCGCGCGCCGCCCCCTCCGACCCCGCCTCGTTGAAGCCCGCCGAGATGATGACCGCGGCCTTGGTGCCCAGCTCGGCGGCCTGCTGGACCACCGTGGCGACGTGCGGTGCTGGCACGCACACCAGCACCATCTCGGGAACCGTCGGGCAGTCGCCCACCGTGGCGTACGCGGACACGGACTGGACGTGCGCCGCGGAGGGGTTGACCGGATAGACCGGGCCGGCGTAGCCACCGGCCAACAGGTTGGCGAAGACCAGACCGCCGATCGTCTTGGGGTCACGCGACGCCCCCACCACGGCGATGGAGGCCGGTGAGAACACCGCACGCAGCGCAGCCACGGCGGCTTGGCGGTCCTGCTCGTCGCCGGTAGCCAGGAAGGCCTCGGTCGGCGTCGAGCGGAAGGTGGTGTGCACCACGGAGCCGAAACTGTCCAGCACCGGCTCCAGGCCTGCGTCGCGCAGCACATGCAGCATCCGGTTGTTGGAGCGAAGCACGTCGCCGACGAACCCGGTGACGCCGAGATCGCGCGCCGGCTCGAACAGGGCACGCAGAAGCGCGGTCCCGATCCCACGTCCCTGTTCGGCGTCCTCGACGAGGACTGCGAACTCGGCGGTCGACGGGTCCTCGGACAGGCGGTCGAAGCGGCTCACGCCAACGATGCGCCCCGCCGTCTGCGCCACCAGCGCCACGCGGTTGTGCTGGTCGACCTCGGTGAAGTAGCGCATCTGCTCGGCGGTCATGGAGCGCGGCGCGAAGAACCGCATGCGGATGCTCTCGGCGGACAGCCGCTGCCACATGGCCATCATCTGGTCGTTGTCGCTCGGCCTGATCGGCCGGATGCTGACGGTGCGGCCGTCCTTGAGCACTGCGTCGTGCGTGAACTCCCCAGCCTCGGCGACCATGGAAGCGGTCTCCTACGAGCCGGAGCCGACCGGGCCGGCGCCGCCACCGGGGCCCAACTGCATCACCACGACGGTCTCCTCCAGGTACTCGTGGATGGCCCAGGCCGGGCCCTCGCGGGTGTTGCCCGAGTCGCGCATGCCACCGTAGGGCTGCTGATCAACACGGAAGGTCGGTGACTCGTTGATCGTCACGCCCCCAAACTGCAGCTCGGTGGCCGCACGAAGGCCCGCGTTGAGGTCTCCGGTGAAGATGCCGGCTTGCAGGCCGTAGGGGGTGTCGTTGGCCAGCCGGATCGCCTCGTCGAGGTCGGCGACGGCCTGCACCGCCAGCACTGGACCGAAGATCTCCTCGGCGGACACCTTCATGTCGGGTGTCACGTCGTCCAGCAGGGTCGGTTGCAGGCAGCCGTCGTCGTTGACCTCGCCGCCGACGACGACCTTGGCGCCGGCCTCCTGCGCCTGGTTGATCCAATCCAGCACCCGGTCTCGGTCGTCCGGGCGGATCATCGGACCGACGTCGGTGTCAGGGTCCAGCGGGTCGCCGACCTGCAGCTCGCCGACCTTGGCCGCCAGCAGGTCCAGGAAGGTGTCCTTGACCGACGACATGACGTAGACGCGCTGCGCGGAGATGCAGGACTGCCCCGCGAAGCTGTAGCCGGTCGCGGCCAGCTTGGCTGCGGCCGACTCGAGGTCCGCCGAGGCATCGACGATGACCGGGGTGTTGTTGCCCAGCTCGGTGAGCACCTCGGCGTGAGGGTTGTTCTCCTCCAGCGACTGGCCGATCTCGGTCGACCCGGTGAAGGAGATGACCTTGACCTCCGGGCGGCCCGTCAGCGCCGGGCCGATGGTCGACGACGACCCGGTGAGCACCGACAGGAACCCTTCCGGCCATCCGGCCTCCACCATCACCTCGGCCAGCAGGTACGCCGTCAGTGGCGTGTCGCCGGCCGGCTTGAGGACCACCGGGCAACCCGCGGCGAAGGCGGGCGCCAGCTTGTGGGTCACCAGATTGAGCGGGAAGTTGAACGGCGTGATGGCCGCGACCACGCCCTTGGGGTGATACAGGGTGAACCCGAGCTTGCCCGCACCCGCGGACGAGCCCTCGAAGGGCACGACGCTGCCCGCCAGGTTGCGCGCCTCGATCGCGGAGAACAGCAGGGTGTCCTGGCAGCGCGAGACCTCCGCCTTCGCGGTGGTCAGCGGCTTGCCCGCCTCCTCGGCGATGCAGCGGGCGAAGTCGTCCGCGCGCTCGGCGACCAGCCGCCGCGCGGTCTCCAAGGCGTCCGCCCGCTCGTGCTGCGGCGGGGCGCCGCCGCGCAGCGCCGCCGCCGCGGCGTCCACGGCGGTGTCGACGTGAGTGGTGGTGGCCACCGCGACGCTGCCCACCACCTGGTCGCTGTACGGGCTGCGGACCTCTTTACGCTCGTCAGTGGCGACCCACTGGCCGCCGACGAGCAGCTGATACTCCCGCGTCACCTTGTCTCCTGTCGCTGAGCTGTCGCCGCTACCCTTCCCGCGTGCCGCCGGTCTTATCACGCTTGCCTGCCGCGCAGTGATGCTGCGCCGGCGAATGCTGCCCGAACGGCTGCGGCCCGCGCATGCCAGCTTCGCCGCCCAGGCCGAGCGCGTGCAGGGTGCCCGGCGCGTGCTGCTGTCCTGCCTGCCCGTCGGCCGGGTCGATCCTGCGCCGATCGAGGTTGGTCTTGACGTCCTGCGCGACGAGCTTGCGGAAGTGGCGACACAGCTGGACAGCTGGCGCGTCGCCGAGGTCGAGGCCGAGTGGCGGCGTTGCCGCGAGTCACTGGGCGAGGCGACGGCGGCCCTGCCAGCGGCTCAGCGCGTCGCCGCCGCCACGGGGGAGCTCGAGGAGCTTCTTGGCGCCGTCGAAGATGTGGTCGAGCCGCTGGGCGACGCGTGGGGGGCGGCCGAACGCCGCTGGCTGGCCCTGCGCGAACGCGTCAGCCGATGACGCAGACCGGGCTACGCGGAGCGTCGAAGTCGGGGTCCGCCCGCAGTCGCTCGGCGCGTTCCAGCGCCTGCGCCGGCGTCATCCACCGGCCCTTCTTGCTGGGCTTGGCCGCCGCGGAGTCGTAGCGGAAGACGTCGAGACCGCGGGTTTGGTCGTTGCTGAAGATGTAGGCCGACCCGTCCCTGGCGAACTTGTTGACCTTGGCCGCCCAGGTGTCGTGGTCGGCGACGAAGCGGAAGTGACCGACCTCCTTCATCCCAGCGCCGACGCTGCCGGTGTCACCGGTGCCGGCGGACACGCCGACGAGGTCGGACAGGTCGACCACGCGCACGCCACCGGCGAACCA
>JALZLC010000050.1 GCA_030858885.1 Actinomycetota bacterium | reverse complement strand
GCGGTGACCTGCACCGGCGCCGCAGCGACCTGGTTGCGCGTCTGCACCGCCGCCGCGGCGACGCTGCGGTCGGCCGCGACCAAGGCGATGTCGGGCTTGCCGCTGCGCTTGAGGCCAGCGGCAAGGCCGGCCGCGGTGATCCCGGCAACCGCGCAGACGCCGCCGTCGAGTGGTTCGAGCAGCATCTCAGCGGGCACCACGGTGCCCGGCTCGCTGGTGGCCCTCATGGGTACACCCCGGCGACCGGCAGGCCGGTTGTCTCCGGGAGCCCGCACAGCAGGTTGGCGTTCTGGATGGCTTGGCCGGCGGCGCCCTTGACGAGGTTGTCCAGGGCACAGGCGATGGTGACCCGCCCGGTGCGCGGGTCGACGGCGACACCGATCACGGCGGTGTTGGCGCCGCGGGTGTAGGCGGTCTGCGGCCACGAGCCCGGCGCGACCAGTCGGACGAAGGGCTCGTGGGCGTAGGCCTGCGCGAACTGTTCGGTCACCCCCTCGGCGTCGGCCTCGGCGAGAAGGTCAGCGGTGACGGTCACCAGCATTCCCCGCGCCAGGGGCAGCAGGTGCGGCGTGAACGTCACCGTCGCCTGCGTTCCGGTCAGCCGCTCCCACGCCGCCTCGATCTCGGGGGTGTGACGGTGTCCCGGGGTGGCGTAGACCGCGACGTTGCCCGCCGCGTGGCTGGCGTGCAGGTCGTCACGCAGGCCCTTGCCTGCGCCGGAAGTCCCTGACAGCCCGGTGATGTGCACCGAGCCCGGCGCCACCATGCTGACCAGGGGGGCGAGGGCCAGCAGGGCGGCGGTCGGGTAGCAACCGGGGTTGGCGACCAGGGCTGCCCCTGCCAGGTCTCCGCGGAACAGCTCGGGTAGGCCGTAGGCAGCTGGGGTCAGCTCGGGAGAGGGATGGGCCTGCCCGTAGGCCGCAGCGAAGGTGCCAGGATCCAACCGGTAGGCCGCGGACAGGTCGACGACGCGGATGCCGGCGCCCACCAGCGGCGGCGCCAGTTCCAGGCTCGCCTCGTGCGGGGTGGCGAGGAAGACCAGCTCGCAATCCTCGAAGACCCCGGCTTCGGCCGGTTCGACGAGGCCGCCGAGGTGGCCGAGGTGGCCGAGGTGGGGAAACACCTCCGCCAGCGGCAGACCGGCGCTCGCCCGCCCGGCGACGGTCCGCAGTGCCAGCGCCGGAGAGGCGCTGAGCAGGCGGAGCAGCTCGCCTCCCGCGTAACCGGAGCCGCCCACCACACCGACTTGGACACCCATGCCGCGACCATACCGGCCGCTGCATAACTATGCAACGCCCCCGGGCGGTCGGCGTTCCCAAGTGTCAGGTCAGCAGGAACAGCAGCAGCGCCTTCTGCGAGTGCAGCCGGTTCTCGGCCTGGTCGAACACCACGCTGGAGGGTCCGTCGAGCACGTCGGCGGTGATCTCCTCGCCGCGGTGCGCCGGCAGGCAGTGCAGGACGATCGCGTCCGGTGCGGCCGCGGCGAGCGTCCTGGCGTTGACCTGGTAGGCGGCCAGTCGCTCGAGGCGGGCGGACCGCTCGGCTTCCTGGCCCATCGACGTCCACACGTCGGTGTAGATGACGTCGGCTCCAGCGGCCGCCTCAGCGGGGTCCGTCGTGACCGTGGCACTGCCACCAGTGCCGGCCGCGATGCGGGCCGCCCCGTCGACGACGGCTGCTTCCGGCTGGTAGCCGTCGGGGCAGCCGACGACCACGTGCATGCCGGCCAGGGCGCCGGCCTGGAGCAGGCTGTGCGCCACGTTGTTGCCGTCTCCCAGGTAGGCCAGCTTCAGCCCCGCCAAGGTGCCCTTGCGCTCCCGGATCGTCTGCAGGTCGGCCAGCGCCTGGCACGGGTGGCTGAAGTCGCTCAGCGCGTTGATGACGGGGATCGAGCCAGCGTCGGCCAGCGCGGCGAGCCGCGTCTGGGCGAAGGTGCGCACCACGACGGCGTGCAGGTAGCGGCTGAGCACCCTGGCGGTGTCCTCGATCGTCTCGCCGCGGCCCAGCTGCAGCTCGCCCGCGCTGAGGACGACCGCCGCGCCGCCGAGCTCGCGGATCCCCACCTCGAACGAGATGCGGGTGCGGGTGGACGGCTTCTCGAAGATCATTCCGACCGAGCGGCCCGCCAGGTCGTCGCGCTGACGGCGGTCAGCCTTCAGCTCGTCGGCGAGGTCGAGGATCTTGCCGAGCTCCGCCGGGCTCAGCGAGTCGGCGTCGAGGAAGTCGCGCTTGCTGGTCATGACCCGGCTCCTGTGTCGTTCGCTGTGAGCTCGTGCACTCGCGCCGTGAACTTGTCGAGGTCGAACGGCTTGTCGAAGACGTTGCGCGGGTCGAGCCGCGCCCGGGCCTCTTCGGCCGCCTGCGGCTTGCCCGTCACCACGATGACCGGCACGTCGGCGTGCTCGGAGACCAGCTGGTCGAGGACCCGCATGCCGCCGACGTCGGGCATCATGATGTCCAGGACGACCGCGGCGGGGTGCAGCGACCGCAGCTTGAGCAGTCCCTCGAGGCCGTCGCCTGCCGTGCGCACCCGGAAGCCCTCGACCGACAGGATGTCGACCATAAGGTCGCGGACGCCACGATCATCCTCGACGACCAGCACGAGGGGTCCGCCGGTGCCGGTTGCGTCGTCGCTCACGTTGCACCTCACGCTCGTCGGAGATCCTGTGGCACACAGCCTGCCGTGCCCGCCGGCGGATCAGCGTCGTTGATCTTGCACGGCGACGCCAACCGAGTCCTCGCGGCGCAGCCGCCCATCGACGCGCCTGGCAACGGCTTGCTCGATCGAGGTGATCGCGGCCTGCTCGTCCACGTCGGTCAACGCGCCGTCCCCAGCCTCCAATCGCAAGGCGTAGGCCAGGCTCTTGCGTCCCTCGCCGAGCTGCGGGCCGGTGAACACGTCGAACAGGCGGCACTGTATGAGGCTGGGACCCGCGCCCTCGCGCACCGCTGCTTCCACCGCCCCGGCGGGCACGTCGGCGGCGACGAGGACGGCGACGTCGAAGCGCAACGGCGGCCGGGTATCCGGCACGGCAGCGGCGGCCAGATGCACACCCTCGGCGGTCAGCCGGTCCAGGCGCAGCTCACCGGCGAGGGTGCGCGCCGGTAGCTGCAGGGCGGCGATGGTGCGGGGGTGCAGCTCGCCGACGACGCCGATCGCGGTCCCGTCCAGGCTCAGCCGCGCCGTGCGGCCGGGGTGGTAACCCGGCTCGGTGCCGGCCGCCACCTCCAGTGGGGGCAGCCCGACGGCCCTGCGAGCGGTGTCGGCGGCACCAAGGAGATCGGCGAGGTCGGCAGGGCGAGCCGGGCGGTCGTAGCGCGGCCCCTCGAAGTCACCGCACGCCGCCAGCCCGAGCAGCAACGGCTCGGCAGGAAGGGTGATGCCGTCCGTTCCGCCGTCAGCCCCCGGCTCCTGGGGAGTCGGCGGCAGGAACACCGCCCCCACCTCGAACATCGCCACGTCGGCGGCCTGGCGGTTGACGTTGCGCCGCAGCGCGCGCAGCAGGCCCGGCAACAGCGATGTGCGCAGCCGCGACTCCTCCTGTGACAGCGGGTTGACCAGCGCGACGGTCTGGTGGCGCGAGTCGTCGGGCGGCAGCCCGAGCGCGTCGAGATCGTCCGGGCCGATGAAGGGGAAGGTGATGGCCTCGGTCCAGCCGGCGCCTGCCAGCGCCTCGCGCACGCGACGGCGAGCGGCGTGCGCAGGGCGACGGCCGCCGGCCCGACCGCTACAGGGCACCCGCTCGGGAATCTGCTCGTAGCCGTGCAGGCGCGCGATCTCCTCGTCGAGGTCCACCTCGATGCGCAGGTCCGGACGGTAGTCCGGCGGGGTGACCGCCAGCACGGCCGTGTCCTGCGCCTCGGACACGCTGCATTCGATTGATTCCAGCAACTCGGCCTGCCGCTGGTCGGGCAAGTCCATGCCGAGGTGGCGGCGAACGCGATCGGTGCGCAGACCGATGACCTCCCGGGACGCGGGCTGGGGCCACACATCGGCGGCGGCGGATATCCGCCCGCCGGCGACCTGGGTCAGCAGCGCCGCGCAGCGCGCTGCTCCGCGGAGCACCGTCTGCGGCGGCACCGTCTTCTCGAAGCGAGTGGACGCCTCCGTGAACAGCTTGAGGCGTCGAGCAGTGCGCAGCACGGCCGCCGGCGAGAAGGCGGCGACCTCTAGCAGCACGTCCGTGGTCGTCTCGTCGACCTCGGTACTGGCCCCGCCCATGACCCCCGCCAGCCCGACCGGGCCCGAGGCGTCGGCGATCACCAGGTCGCCGGGATCAAGCTCGCGTCGCACGCCGTCCAGCGTGACGACGGTGTCGCCGCTGGCGGCCTGCCGGACATCGATGCGCGGGCCGGCCAGCCGCGCCAGGTCGTAGGCGTGGACCGGATGGCCCGTCTCCAGCATCGCGTGGTTGGTCGCATCGACGACGTTGGAGATCGGCCGCATCCCTGCCGCCGCAAGTCGCCGTTGCAACCATGCGGGCGAAGGACCGACCGACACACCCTCGATGCGAGTGAGTGAGAAGCGCTGGCACCGGTCCGGGTCGGCGATGGACACACCGACCCCGGTCGCGGTGCCGATCGGCAGCGACCCAGGCTCGGGCAGCCGCAACTCGGCTCCCGTCAGAGCCGCCACGTCGTGGGCGACGCCGAAGATGGACAACGCGTAGCCACGATCGGGGTTGATCTCCAGCTCGAGGACCACGTCGTCCAGCTCAAGCCACTCGCCCAGGTCCGCGCCCAGCGGTGCATCGGCGTCCAGCACCCAGATGCCGCGGTGGTCGTCGCCGACCCGCAGCTCGCGGGCGCTAGCCAGCATGCCGTTGGACACGACGTTGCGGATGGTGCGGCGCTCGATGCGAACCCCTCCCGGCAAGGTGGCTCCCGGCAGCGCGGCCGGCACCAGGTCCCCCACCGCGAAGTTGGAAGCCCCGCAGACGATCTCGTGATGCTCGCCACCGTCGTAGACGTCGACCAGCCACAGCTTGCTGCTGGCAGGTACCGGCTCGATCGCCTCGACCCGGGCAACCACCACCCCACGGGTGCCTGCCGTCGGGTGGTGGATGGCCTCGACGACCAAGCCGCCCAGGGTCAACGTGGAAGCCAGCTGCTCAGCGGACAGGCCGGGATCGACGAAGTGGTGCAACCAGGACAGCGGTACGCGCACGACGGTGCTTTCCGAAAAGGGCCGCGCAGCGCGCCGCCGGTTGGCTAGAAGGAGGAGAGGAAGCGCAAGTCGTTGTCGGCGAACAAGCGCAGATCGTCGATGCCGTGGCGCAACATGGCCACCCGCTCAACGCCCATGCCGAACGCGAACCCACTGACCTGCTCGGGGTCGTAGCCGGCCATGCGCAGGACGTTCGGGTGCACCATGCCCGACCCGAGCAGTTCCACCCAGTCGCCGACGGCGGGCACCCAGGCGTCCACGTCCGCCGAAGGTTCGGTGAAGGGGTAGTGATCGGGGCGCATGCGAATCCGCGCGCCGGGGCCGAACAGGCCGCGACACAGCTCCGCCAGGGTCCCGCGCAGGTCCGCGAACGACAGCCCCTCGTCGACGGCCAGGCACTCCATCTGATGGAACACGGGCAGGTGCGTCGCGTCGGCGGTCTCCTGGCGATACGTGCGTCCCGGCACCGCGATGTACACGGGCGGGCCCTGCGCCAGCATGGTGCGGGTCTGCATCGGCGAGGTGTGCGTGCGCAACAGCACCGACCCGGGCGGGTCGGCGGGGTTGGGCGGTTGCACGTAGATGGTGTCGTGCATCCCGCGGGCGGGATGGTCCACGGGAATGTTCATCGCCTGGAAGTTGAACCAGTCCGTCTCCACCTCCGGCCCCTCGACGGCGGTGAAGCCGAGGTTGGCCATCACGTCGACCATCGCCTCGATGGTCTCGTGAACGGGGTGCAGGCTGCCGCGTCGGGGCGTGCGCGCCGGCAGCGTCACGTCCACGGCCTCGGCGGCCAGCACGACCCGGTCGCGCTCGTCGGTCAGGACCGCACGACGCTGCTCCTCGAGTTCGGCCAGCGCGGCGCGTACTGCATTGATGCGGGCGCCGAGTTCGCGCCGCTGCCGCTCATCCAGTTTCCCCAACGTCCGTTGCACGGCGGTCAGCGCACCCCGTCGGCCCACCAGCGAAGCCTTGACGGCGTCCAGCTCGTCGAGGTTGGGGGCGGCGGCGAACCGCTCGCGCCCCTCGTCGAGCAGCGACTCGGGATCGGCAGGTAGTGCCTGGCTCATCGTTTCCTGTCCTCGTGCAGCGCTGCGGTCGGGCCAACCGGTCTGGCGATCTCGATGCCGGCCAGCTCCAGCCCGCCCTGTGGGAGCGCGAAGTGGAAGCTGGCACCGTTGCCCGGCGGGCTGGTGGCCCACATCCGCCCGCCGTGCGCCTCGACGATGCCCTTGGTGATGTACAGGCCGAGTCCCGTGCCGCTGCGCCGCTCCCCCGTGCGCCGGAAGAACTTGGTGAAGATGTGCGTCAGGAACTGTTCGGGCACCCCGCCACCGTGGTCGCTGACGGTGAACACCACGTGTTCGTCAGCGACCGCGGCGCTCAGGTGGATCGGTCCCGCACCGTACTTGAAGGCGTTCTCGATCAAGTTGGTGAAGATCTGCGCGACCTTGTCGGGGTCGGCGTACAGCTCGGGGATCTCGACCTCGTCAAAGTCCACCTTCACCTCGCTGTCGGTCTCCGCAGCCTGCAGCCGTTCGGCCACGCGCGCGGCGACCGCCGGCACATCGACCATCTGACGGCGCAGCTGCAACCGTCCCGCGTCGATGCGGCTGACGTCGAGTAGCTCACCGAGGAGGCGGGTCACGCGGTCGGCGTCCTCGTTGATGGTGGCCAGCATGTGGCGCTTCTGGTCGTCGGTGAACCGATCCCACTTGACCAGCATGGTCTTGGTGAAGCCCTTCACGGACGTCAGCGGCGAGCGGATCTCGTGGCTGACCGTCGCCACGAGGTCGCTGCGGGCGGCGTCGAGCCGTTCGTTGGCGTCGGCGCGGCGCAGCACCAGCACCAGGTAGGTCAGCCGGCCGTGCTCGTCGCTGTTGCGCGCCGCGGTCAGCGTGACGGGCCGCAGCCCCCGGTTGGCGGTGAGCAGGCTGAGGTCGACCATCGGCAGGCGCGGGCGCAGCCGCGCGTCGCCTTCCAGCGGTCGCAGCCGGGCCCACCAGTTGGTGCCCGCGTCGTCGGTCAGGACCAGGGCCTCGCGCGCCGGCTCGCCGACCACCTCGGCGGCGGCCCTGCCCAACAGCCGACCGGCCAGCCGCGAGCAGAACACGACGCGGCCGTCGGCGCCCACGACGACGACCGGATCTGGCAGCAGATCCAGTACCGCGCCGTCGGCAAGGTCCGTCATGGGCGTGTTCTACCCCTCGGCGGGAAGGTCGGTGCACTGTCCAGTCCGCCGACGGGCCACCTCATAGGTGACGATGGCCACGGTCGCGGCCAGATTGAGGGACTCGGCGTGCCCGCGGTAGCCCTCGCGGGGTTCGCGCGAGAGCGGGACCGCCACCAC
>JALZLC010000352.1 GCA_030858885.1 Actinomycetota bacterium | reverse complement strand
GCGCGCAGCGCCGCCTCGTTGTTTCGCCAGCGAAGGTAACCCCCGACTGCGACGCTGGCGCCGGCAACTACCAGCGCGAGCGCAACGGCCCGCCGGCCACCCGGCACCGAGAGGCGAGGGAGCAGGCTTCCCACAGCCAGCCCTCCGGCGATGAAGGCCAGCGAGGTCCGCACCCACGCCAGCAGCGTCCGCTCGTTGGCCAGCACGAAGCGCGGGTCGGGGTCCATTGCCGCTGTTGTACCCCTCCGCATCGCTTCCCTGGTGGTTACGACCTTGCGACGCGCTGGCTGCGGCGGCACCTGGACCACCGCGTACCACCGTCGGTTACGGTGCGACGGTCTCCGGCGGCCGATCCGACTTGGCCAACCCCTCGACGACGGTCACTGCCGGCATGCGGAGAAAGACCTCGGTGGCGACCAGCAGTTTGAGCGAGCGGCTGCCGCCACCCACGATCACCCGGTCGAAGGCCATCACACCGCTGTCGACGTACAGCGGCAGCTGCGTGGGCAGCCCGAAAGGGGTGACCCCATCCGGCAGCATGCCCGTGAGCTCGACCGTCTCCTCCGCTGAGGCGAATGAGGCCTTGCGCGCGTCCAGCAGCCGGCGCACCGTGCGATTGACATCCAAGCGCCGGGTCGCCTGCACCAGGCAAGCGGCATGGCGGCGCGGGGAGGTCTTGGACGCCACCACGATGCAGTTGGCGCTGCGCTCGGGGGAGTAGCCGTAGCGCTCGCAGAACGCGGCGGTGGCCGCGAACGCGGGATCGATGCGCACCACCTCGTAGTCCGCCCTCAGTACCGCCAGTGCGTCCAGCACCGCGCGCTCGATGTCGTCGTCCACCGTGCCTCCTGTTGTGCAACCGGCGCTGGAGGGTAGGCAACCCGCAAGCATCTGGCGAGCAGAGGAGTAGGCAGTGAAGGCGATCCGTGTGCACGAAACCGGCGATCCGGAGGTCATGCGCCTGGAGGAGGTGGACGATCTCCAGCCTGCCCAAGGTGGTGTCACGGTGCGGGTAGCCGCCGCCGGCGTCAACTTCATCGACCTGTACCGGCGCTCAGGGGCCTACGCGGTCGACCTGCCCCAGACGCCCGGATCGGAGGGGGCGGGCGTCGTCGAGGCCGTCGGCGACGGGGTGACCGACCTGCATGAAGGCGACCAGGTCGCCTGGGCAGCCGCGCCCGGCTCGTACGCCGAGATGGTCAGCCTGCCGGCCGCCAAAGCGGTGCCGATCCCAGCAGGCGTGGATCTTCAGCGCGCCGCCGCCGTGATGCTGCAAGGCATGACGGCCCACTACCTCGCCTCCAGCACGTTCCCGTTGCGCGAGGGCCACACCGCCCTGGTGCACGCGGGCGCCGGTGGCGTCGGGCGCCTCCTGGTGCAGATCGCCAAGCGACGCGGTGCCCGAGTGCTCACGACGGTGTCGACCGACGAGAAGGAACGCCTGGCTCGAGATGCCGGAGCCGACGAGGTCATCCGCTACACCGAAACGGACTCGGCTGAGGCGGTGGCCCGGCTCACCGACGGCGGCGTCGACGTGGTCTACGACTCGGTGGGCAAGGACACCTTCGACAAGAGCCTCGACAGCCTGCGCCCCCGCGGCTACCTGGTGCTGTACGGCCAGTCAAGCGGGGCAGTGGGAGCCGTCGACCCGCAGGTGCTGAACACCAAGGGCGGCCTGTTCTTGACGCGGCCGTCGCTGGCGCATTACACCCTTGACCGCGCCGAGCTGACTGCTCGCGCCGGCGACCTGTTCGAGTGGATGGCGGCTGGCGAGCTCGACGTGCGGGTCGACCAGACCTGGCCGCTGGCCAAAGCTCCCGAGGCGCACCGCTATCTGGCCGACCGTCGCAGCAAGGGAAAGCTTCTGTTGCTGCCATGACCGCGCACCAGCCTCCGTGACCGGTCCACCGCGGCATGGGCACGCTGCTGTTGCTGCCGTGACCGCGCACCAGGCGCCGACCGGCCCACCCCCACTGCTGGTCCGCCACCTGCGCAGCTGGCTGGGCGCCTGGCCACCCAGTGCATCCCTCCACGTGGTCGGGTCCGCGGCGCGTGAACGTCCTGGGTGGGATGGGCGGGTGCACGCCCTGCTGGGCGTCGGCGGCCCCGAGGGCACCGTGCTGTCGGTGCCATCCTCGGCGGTCGAGGCGGTCCGAGCCCTCGGCGACGACCTGGGCTCGCCCACTTTTGGCGCGGGTCTCGGTGCGGTCTTGCAGCGACCGGGCGCCGTCTTCGGCCGCAGTGTCCTGCGGTGGGCCGAAACGGTTCCCGACCTCGGCGAGCCCGGCGTGTGGTTGTCGCCTACTGACCCGCGGGTGCCGGCGTGGCTGCGTCCCTTCAACGGCGAGGTGCTGGTGGTGCTGGACGCGCATGGCCGCTATGCGGCGGGGGTTGGCCGCAAGCTGCATGACGAGTTCGGCCACGAGCTGGCGGTCGTCACGGAGCCGGCCATGCGGGGGCGCGGCCTGGCCAGGCGGCTGGTGGCGCAGGCCGCCCGCCGCGTGTTGGCCGACGGCGCCGTGCCGACCTACTTGCACGATCCGAACAATGCCGCGTCAGCCCGCGTCGCCGAGGCTGCGGGCTTCGCCGATCACGGCTGGTCGGTGTACGGCCTGTGGGACCCGCCGTCCTGAGGCGGAAGCGCGAACGGGTATCGCCGGCGGGCCGCCGGCCTGCGCCCGGAAGGGCAGGCCGGACGGGCCTGAGCCGGAAGCGGTCAGCCCGTCTCGGCGGCGATGCGTTCGGCATCCACGCCAAGACCCTCGGCCACCCTGCCGCCGTAGTCACGGTCGCACTGCGACAGGTGCCACACCATCCGCTCCTGGATCGGTTTGTCGCACTGCCCCAACAGCGTCACCAGGTTGCGCACCAGGTCCTCGCGCTCGGCGTCGGGCATGGTCCGGAAACGTTCGCCGGCCTGACCGTAGTCGTTGGTGCGGCGCAGCTTGCTGCGCGTCAGCTTCCCCTCGATGTGCGGCTCATGTGAGGCCCCGCTCGCGGTTGCCTCGGGCAGACCGCCAAGGCTGGACGGCTCGTAGTTGACGTGGGGGTTCTCGCCGCGGCCGTCGACGTGGTAGGTCATCAACCCGTCGCGCTGGTTGGTGCTGACGCGCGCCACCGGCTGGTTGACCGGCAGCTGCAGGTAGTTGGGGCCGACCCGGTGCCGCTGCGTGTCGGAGTAGGAGAAGGTCCGTCCCACCAGCATCTTGTCGTCAGAGAAGTCCAGCCCGTCGACGAGGACGCCCGTCCCGAAGGCGACCTGCTCGGCCTCGGCGAAGAAGTTCTCCACGTTGCGGTTCAGCGTCATCATGCCGACGCGAAGCAGAGGGAACGCGTCCTCCGGCCACGTCTTGGTGTCGTCGAGTGGGTCGAAGTCGAGCTCGGGATGCTCGCCGTCGCTCATGATCTGGACGCACAGCTCCCAGCGAGGGTGGTCGCCGCGCTCGATCGCCTCGAACAGGTCCTTGGAGGCATGTCCCAGCTCGGTTGCCTGGATCTCATCGGCCTGCGCCTGGGTGAGGCCCTCGATGCCCTGCTGGGTCTTCCAGTGGTACTTGACCAGCACGGCCTTGCCCGCGGTGTTGACCATCTTGTAGGTGTTGACGCCGAAGCCGTCTTGATGCCGGTAGTCGCGGGGGATGCCACGCGGGCTGAACAGCCACGACAGCATGTGCATCGATTCCGGCGTGTTGCTCATGAAGTCGAAGATCCGATTCGGCTCCTGGCGAAAGGTGACCGGGTCCGGCTTGAGCGCGTGGATGACGTCGGGGAACTTGATCGCGTCACGAATGAAGAACACCGGCAGGTTGTTGCCGACCAGGTCCCAGTTGCCGTCTTCGGTGCGCAGCTTGACCGCGAAACCCCTCGGGTCGCGGGCGGCCTCCGACGAGTCGCGGCCGCCGATGACCGTCGAGAAACGGATCGTGACTGGAGTCTTCTTGCCCTTCTCGGCGAACAGCTTGGCTCGGGTGTAGGTCGAGGCCGGCTCGTCGCCGATGGTGCCGTACGCCTCGAACTCGCCGTGGGCGACGAAGCCGCGGGCGTGGACGACCCGCTCGGGGATCCGCTCGCGGTCGAAGTGGCTGATCTTCTCCAGAAACTGATAGTTCTCCAACGTTGCTGGGCCTCGATCGCCGACGGTCCGCTGGTTCTGGTTGTCATAGACCGGGTGACCCTGGCGGTTGGTGAGGTGCCCGTTGGAGTCCGTCATCTCGAGTGCCTTTCGCAGGTGGCGGCGAACGTAGCGCGCGACCGTTGCACCATTCAAGCTGTACAAAGTGCGCGACACGGGCGGCGCTTGAGGGCCGCATCCCACCCTGGCGAGCGAAGGAGCGTCGATGCGCAAGCTGCTCGCCGTTGTGCTGCTTGCCACGGTGCTCGCCGTGGCCGGGGTGGCTGGCTACCGCACGTGGGACCAACGGCAGGACCGACAGCAGCGGCAACTCGACGCGGCGCAGGCCACGGCGGCCGTCGAGGACTTCCTAGGGGCGTGGCGGCGGGGGCGCTACACCGCACTGGACGAGCTAACCGCGGATCCTCGCGCACCGGTCGGGCGCACGCATCGCCAGCTGCTCCGGGCGACGGGGGCTGAGGGCGTCGAGCTCGACGCCGGCGAGGTGCGACTGCAGGCTGACCAGGCCACGGTCGGTGTGACGGTGTCGCTGCCGGTGCCTGGACTCGGCGACTGGACCTACGACACCCGGGTGACGGCGGCCCCCGCCGAAGACGGGTGGTCCGTTGCCTGGGCGCCGCAGATCGTGCACCCTGACCTCGGCACCGGTCAGCGCTTCCAGCTGGTGCGGCGGTGGCCGCAGCGAGGAGCCATCTTGGCCTCCGGCGGGCGGACGCTCGCCGCCGGTAGTGACCTGGTCAAGATCGGCCTGCGGGGTGAGCGCGTGGGCAGGCGGCGAGCCGTCATCACGGCCCTGACCCGCCACACCGACGCCGAGCCACCTGCGGTGCGGGCCGGCCTTGACCGCGCGGCGGACCGGCCGGGCACGTTCGTCGCTGTCACCACGCTGTCCCGGGCCGACTTCGACGAGGTCGTCGACGAGTTGACGCCGGTTGGAGGGGTCTTCTTCGAAAGCCGTGAGCGCCTACGAGCCCTGGGCCGCCAGCTGCCCGCCAATGTGATCGGTCGGGTGGGGCGGTTGTCCGACGAGCGGGTCGCCGAGCTTGGCGAACCCTACGTCGACGGGGACGTCGGTGGGATCTCGGGATTGGAGCACGCCTACGAGCGCCGCCTGGCTGGGCGCCCCAGCGGCGCTGTGCGCATCGTCGGACGTGGCGGACGGACGGTCACCACCGTGCGCCGCTGGCCCGCCCGGCAGGCCCGCAGCGTTCGCGCCACCCTCGACCCGGCCCTGCAACGCCGGGCGCAGGCGGCACTGTCGGGCGTGTCCGAGCCGGCGGCTCTGGTGGTGCTGGAGGCGGGATCCGCGGCGGTGCGCGCGGTGGCCAACGCTCCCGTCGCCGGCTTTGATCGCGCGCTGTTCGGCCGTTATCCGCCGGGCTCCACCTTCAAGGTGGTGACCACCACCGGCCTGCTGGCCGAAGACGTCGTCACGCCGTCGTCGACCGTGACCTGTCCGGTGTCGGCGACCGTCGGTGGGCGCAGCTTCGGCAATGCCGAGGGTGAGGTGCTGGGCAGCATCCCGTTTCGCACGGCCTTCTTCCGCTCCTGCAACACCGCCTTTGTGCAGCTGGCGGACCGGTTGCGTCCGGCGCAACTGCTCGCGGCCGCGGAGCGCATGGGGTTCAACCTCGACGACGAGCCTGTCGAAAGCCAGTTCCTGCCGGGAGTGGTGGGCGGCAGCTTCCCGAGGCCCCAAGACGCCGCCGAGCAGGCCGAGGCCGCGATCGGGCAGGGGCGCGTGACCGCCAGCCCGCTGCACATGGCCAGCGTCGCCGCCGCGGTCGCTGGTGGAGGATGGCGCCCACCTCGGTTCGCGACGGCCGGTCCCGCCGCGCAACCCCTACCGCTGCCGGCCCGCGACGCCAGGGTGTTGCGACGGCTGATGCACCTGGTGGTCCGCCAAGGCACCGGCACCAATGCGGCGGTCCCCGGACGCTCGATCGCGGGCAAGACCGGCACCGCCGAGTACGGCTCCGGCGACCCGTTGCCCACCCACGCCTGGTTCATCGGCTTCAGTGGGGACCTGGCGGTCGCGGTGGTGGTCGAAGGCGGCGGCTTCGGGGGTGCGGTCGCCGCGCCCCTGGCCGCCGAGTTCTTCTCCGCGCTCCAGTAGCGCCCCGGGAGCGCACCATCGCGCTCGAGCAGCGCACCATCGCGGCCGATTGGCCGGTGCGTGGCGCCGCCTGCGCCACGC
>JALZLC010000317.1 GCA_030858885.1 Actinomycetota bacterium | reverse complement strand
GGCTAGACTCGGCGCGGCGCGGCGCGGCCCCTTTTCGCCCGGCCCGCCCGCTTGCTGCCGCCCCCGTAGGAGCCTGCGTTGGACTTCGCCCCGCACACCGAGGATGACCTTGCGGCGATGCTGGCCGCCATTGGCAAGTCCGACCTCGCCGACCTGTACCGCCACATTCCCGCGTCGTTGCGGGTACGCGGCGAGCTGGACCTGCCCGCCGGGCGCAGCGAGGACGAGGTGCTCGGCGCGCTGGCCACCTACGCCGCGGCCAACCGGCCCGACACGGTCTGCTTCGCCGGCGGCGGCGCCTACGACCACTACGTGCCCGCCGTGGTCGGTGCCGTGATCAGTCGGGGGGAGTTGCTGACCTCCTACACGCCGTACCAGCCCGAGGTCAGCCAGGGCATGCTGCAGGCGCTGTTCGAGTACCAGACTGTGATCAGCGAGCTGACCGGCCTGCCAGTTTCCAACGCCAGCTTGTATGACGGCGGCAGCGCCGTCGCCGAGGCGGTGTCGATGGCCTGCGCGGCCACCCGGCGGAACAAGGTGATCGTGTCGGCGGCCCTGGACGCGCCCAGCCGTCAGATCGTGCGCACCTACGGGCACCCGCGCGGTCGCGAGGTCGAGGTGGTCGCCTACGACGGCGACGGCACGTCGCCCGCAGGTGACGTCGCCGACGACGTCGCCGCCGTCGTCATCGCGCAGCCCAACAGCCTGGGCGTGGTCGAGGATGTGCGCGCCCACGCCGAGGCGGCGCATGCCGCCGGCGCCAAGCTGATCGTCAAGCTGGAGCCCACCGCCGTCGGCCTGCTGGCCACGCCGGGAAGCCAAGGCGCTGACCTGGTCATCGGCGAGGGGCAGCCGCTGGGTCAAGGGCTGTCGTACGGTGGACCGTCCTTCGGCTTCTTGGCTTGCACCGATGATCAGGTGCGGCGGCTGCCCGGCCGCGTCGTCGGCCAGACGGTCGACCGGCGAGGCACTCGCGGCTATGTGATGACGCTTCGAGCCCGCGAACAGGACATCCGCCGGGAGCGGGCCACCTCCAACATCTGCACCAACCAGACGCTGTGTGCCGTCGCCGCGCTGGTCTACGCCACCTGGCTGGGTCCCCAAGGGTTGCGCGAGCTGGCTACCGCCTGCCTGTCGCGTGCGCGCCACGCGGCGGCTCGCCTGACGCAGCTCGACGGTGTCGAGCTGGCCGTGAGTGGACCGTTCCTCAAGGAGTTCGCCTTGCGTCTGCAGGACGTCGATCCCCACCTCGTGGTCAGCGGCCTGCTCGACGCCGGATACCTCGTCGGCCCCGTGGTGCCCGACGGCCCGGCAGTGGGCGCGGTGATGGTGGCTGTCACCGAGCGGCGCACCGCCGCCGAGGTCGAAGGCCTCGCGGAGGCGCTGGCCGGTGTCCTGCGCGCGCAACGGCGCGAGCTGGTTGCGACGGGCGGTCCGGCCACTGGTCCCGCCGGCGAGGAGATCGCCTGATGCCCCTGATGGGCGACCGCCTCGCGCCCGAGTCAACGGTGTTCGAGCGTTCCCGTCCCGGGCGGCAGGCGGCGACGATGCCGGTTCTGGACGTGCCGGCGGTGGACCCGGCCGCAGCGCTGCCCGGCGTGGCGCTGGCCGAGGCGCCGCCGGGACTGCCGGAGATCGGCGAACTCGACCTGCTGCGCCACTTCACGCGCCTCAGTCACCGCAACCACGGTATCGACGTCGGCTTCTACCCGTTGGGCTCCTGCTCGATGAAGTACAACCCGCGGCTGGCCGAGACCGCCGCCGCCCTGCCGGGGTTTCGTCAACTGCACCCGTGGGCGCCCGATGCCGCTGCACAAGGCACCTTGGCGCTGCTGGCCGACCTGGAAGGCTGGTTGTGTGAGCTGACCGGCCTGCAGGCCGCCACCTTCCAGCCCGCCGCCGGAGCACAGGGCGAGCTCGCCGGGCTGCTGCTGATCCGCGCCTACCACCGCGACCGGGGCGACGCGCGGCGGACGATCATCGTGCCCGACTCCGCGCACGGCACCAACCCGGCCAGCGCCGCGATGAGCGGCTACGACGTCGTCACCGTCCCCTCGGATGAGGGCGGTCTGGTCGACGTCGAGAAGTTGGAGGACCTGGTCGACGAGTCGACCGCCGGGTTGATGCTGACCAACCCCAACACCCTCGGGCTCTTCGAGCTCGAGATCGAGCGGATCGCCGGGATCCTGCACCGCGTCGGCGCGCTGCTGTACTACGACGGCGCTAACTTCAACGCCATCGCCGGCCAGGTCCGCCCTGGCGACATGGGCTTCGACGTCGTCCACCTCAACGTGCACAAGACCTTTGCCACCCCGCACGGCGGCGGTGGGCCTGGTGCCGGTCCCGTCGTCGTCAGCCAGCGCCTGGCGCCGTACCTGCCGGCACCGGTCGTCGTCCGCCGGGACGACGGGACCTGGGCCTGGGACGCGGACCGGCCCAAGTCCATCGGGCGGCTCCACGGCTTCCATGGCAACACGGCGGTGCTCATCCGTGCCTACAGCTACCTGCTGTTCCACGGGGGTGACGGGTTGCAAACCATGAGCGCCAAGGCCGTGCTCAACGCCAACTACGTGGCGTCGCAAGTCAGCGACGTTCTGCCGCTGGGCTACGGCCAGCACCAGCCGATGCACGAGTTCGTGGCCACAGGCAAGGGTCTCAAGGCGCACGGCGTTCGGGTCACCGATCTGTGCAAGCGGCTGATCGACCTTGGCTATCACCCGCCGACCAACTACTTCCCGCTCATCGTCGACGAGGCCTTGATGGTCGAGCCCACCGAGACCGAGTCACAAGAGACGCTCGACGACTTCGTGGCTGCGCTGCGCCAGATCGTGGGGGAGGCGGCCAGCGACCCGCAGCTGCTGCTCGACGCACCACAGACCACGCCGGTCACCCGTCTGGACGAAGGCAGAGCGGGACGCGAGCTGGTGCTGCGCTGGCACCCGTCGTCCGGTTGA
>JALZLC010000265.1 GCA_030858885.1 Actinomycetota bacterium | reverse complement strand
GTGGCCAGCAACGACTGGTGGGCGTCACGCAGGGTGGTG
Source organism: Actinomycetota bacterium (assembly GCA_030858885.1). Next base: position 2,263 of record JALZLC010000265.1, on the reverse strand, counting down.
TCGGTGACGCCGATCGCCGAGCTGTCGCGCAGCCAACGCGCGAAGCCCGCCGGCCCCAGCTCGTCGAGGCGCTGGCGGGAGCCAGGCGGCGCAGGCGCGTGCCGCTCGTCGTCGCTCATCGCGGGCAGCTTGGCGGCCGGCTCGACCAGCGTCGGCGGCATGCCGTGCGGGCGGTTGACCGTCACGTCGGCGACCAGCTCCAGCAGCCTGGTGGCACGGTCGGCCCCGGCTTTGGCCGAAGTCAGCTGCGGCCGCTCGTCGATGAAGGCGGTGGTGACTTCGCCGGCCAGAAAGTCGGCGTCCGACAGCACCGCCGCTAGGAAGGCCACGTTGGTCAGGACACCGCGCACCCGAAACTCGGCGATGGCGCGCCGCGCGCGGGACGCGGCAGTCGCCAGGTCTGGCCCGCGAGCCGTGAGCTTGACCAGCAGCGAGTCGAAGTAGGGCGACACCTCGCCGCCGGGGTAGCCCGCGCCGCCGTCCAGGCGGATCCCCGCACCCCCGGGTGAGCGGTACGCGGTGATGCGGCCGAGGTCTGGGCGGAAGCCGTTGGTCGGGTCCTCGGTCGTGATGCGGCACTGCAGCGCCTGCCCCCGAACGGTGACCCGGTCCTGGGCCAGCCCGAGGTCAGCCAAGGTCGCACCAGCCGCGATGCGCAGCTGCGACTTGACGATGTCGATGTCGGTGACCTCTTCGGTCACCGTGTGCTCGACCTGCACGCGCGGGTTCATCTCGATGAACACGGCCGCAGGCCCGTGCTGTTCTGTTGCCACTAGGAACTCCACGGTCCCGGCGTTGCGGTAGTTCACGGCGCGCCCGAAGCGCACCGCGTCCGCGCAGATGGCCTCGCGCAGAGCCGGGTCGAGGTTGGGCGCCGGCGCCAGCTCCAACACCTTCTGATGACGGCGCTGCACCGAGCAGTCGCGCTCGTATAAGTGGATGACCTCGCCGTCCGCGCCGGCCAGCAGCTGCACCTCGATATGGCGGGGGCGGACCATCGCCTGCTCCAAGAACACCGTCTCGTCGCCGAAGGCGCCTTTGGCTTCGCGCATGGCCGTTTCCACGGCGGCGGACAGCTCAGCGGGCTCACGCACGAGCCGCAACCCGCGCCCGCCTCCACCGGAGGCGGCCTTGACGAAGACGGGGAAGCCGATCGACTCGGCCGCTTCGGCGGCGGCCTCGGGCCCGGCCAGCGAGCCCGAGGCGGCGAGGACCGCGAGACCGGCATGGTCCGCCGCCACGCGAGCGCGAATCTTGTCGCCGGTCAGTTCCAGCACCTCGGCGGGAGGGCCGACGAACGTCACACCGGCCTGTTTGCAGGCAGCGGCCAGCAGTGGGCTCTCAGACAGGAAGCCATAGCCGGGGTAGACCGCGTCGGCACCCGCCCTGACTGCCGCCTCGACGATGACCTGCGGGTCGAGGTAGGCCCGCACAGGGTGGTCGGGGTCGCCGATCTCGTACGCCTCGTCGGCTTTCTGGCGGTGCAGGGACGCCCGATCGGCGTGGGTGTAGACCGCCACGGTGCGGATGCCAAGCTCGTAGGCCGCGCGAAACGCCCGTACCGCGATCTCGCCACGGTTGGCGACCAGCACTTTGTCCATGCCCGCCTCTTTCGGTCGGTTCTGCGTTCAGCAAGCTGCGGGCGGCAACGCCCTGGAAGCGACAGACGCTAGCGAAGAACGCCCGCCGAGGCCGGGCGCAATGTGGAGGAACGCAGCGCGACCACCGCGGCGCCGCCGCACACGGCCAGGCACGCCAGCGACAGTGCGATGCGCACGTCGAGTGCGTCGACCGCCGCGCCGGCCAGCACGGCCCCCAGCGCCGTGCCCGCCACGTTGGCGCTGGTGGTCCACGTATATGCCTCGGTGGCGGTGCCCGGCGGCGTGAGTGGTCGATCAAGCGCAGGGCGCAGATGGCCCCGGGCGCCAGACCGCCGCCGGCGAGGAAGGCCACCACCACCATCGTCGGCACCGAGCTCGCCAGGGGCAGCAGGGCGAGCCCGGCGGCGAAGACCAGCAGCAGCCGCAGGTAGCGCCGCCCCACCGGCCCACGCCAGCTGCGCGCGCCGTAGGCCACCCCGGCCACGAGGTTGCCCGTCGCCAGCGACGCGAACAGCAGGCCGGCGGAGTCCGGGGCTCGCACGCTCTCGGCGAACGCGGGGAGGCCGACGTCGAGCACACCGAAGGCCACCGCCGACGACGGTCCCGCGACCGCAACGATCGCGGTGATCAGCAGCGGACCGATCACGTAGGCCAGCCCGACG
>JALZLC010000263.1 GCA_030858885.1 Actinomycetota bacterium | reverse complement strand
GTGGCCAGCACCGCCTGCTGCACGTGGTCGGGAACCCGTCGCAACGGCACCATCCGCCGGTTCTCCAAGCCGTGCAGCACCGCCAGCACCGAGCCGTCGCGGGCGTAGATGACGGAACGCTCCGAGGTCTCGCCAAGGTCGGCAGGCAGCGGATCGAAGTTGAAGACCTGCTCGTCGATGGTGTTGACAGCCGTCGACGCCACGCTCACCGTTGGCGCGAGGCTGGCCGCCAGCAGCACCGCGGCCCCGACCACGACGGCCACGAGCCCAACCACGCGCAGCAGCAATCGGCCCCACGCTGTGGGGCTGCCGAGGCGCTCGGCCAAGGCGTCGAGGCGGGTCGGTTCCATCGCAGGCACGCTGTCGTCGGCGCGGCGCCAAGCGCGTCGCGTCAGGAACCGATCATAACTGTGCGTAAAGATGGCGGCCGATGACCGTCAGTCCGGGCAGGTCAACCACGTCGGTCGCCATCAGCGGCACCTGTACCAGGACTCGAGGATCGACACCGTGCAGCGCCGCGGCGATGGCGCGCCGCTCACGCTCGGCCACCTCGACGCGGTCGACGTGCAACCGCAGCAGGGCGGCGGCGGCGCGGCTCTCGGGACCCCCCTCATCCAGGGTGTTGGCCGCGGCACGGGCCGCACGCGGGGTGACCGCGGCCAGACCCGCCGACGGCGGAGGGGTGACGCGGTTGACGACCAGCCCTGCGGTCGGCATTCCGTCGGACTCCAGGCGCTGCAAGAAGAAGCGTGCCTCTCGCAGCGCCGGATCCTCGGCGCTGGCCACCACCACGAATGCGGAGGTCGGCTGCTGCAAGAGGTGGTAGACCGCCTGAGCGCGGTCCTTGAACCCTTCGTACATGCCCTCGAACGACTGGAAGAACTCGGCGAGGTCGCCGAGCACGGCCTGCCCGGTGATCCGTGACGCCGCCCGCATGAACAGTCCCGCACCGAAGCCGGCGGCGCGGGTGGCGAGCTTGCCCGCCACCATCCCCGGAGCGAGGAACATCTTCAGGAAGCGTCCCTCCAGAAAGTCGGTCAGCCGCCGGGGCGCATCCAAGAAGTCCAGGGCGTTGCGGGTGGGTGGAGTGTCGATCACGATGCAGTCGTAGCCGCCGGTGCTGTGCAGGTCGTACAGCTTCTCCATGGCCATGTACTCCTGCGTTCCGGCCAGGGAGCTCGACATCTGCCGGTAGAAGCGGTTGGTCTTGATCCGCTGCGCGCGAGCCGCGTCGCTGGCGTGACGATCGATGACCTCGTCGAAGGTCCGTTTCATGTCCAGCATCATCGCGTCGAGCCCGTCGACGCCGGCCACCGGGCGCGGGCGGTTGTCCAGCCGGCCCAATCCCAGCGACTGCGCCAGGCGGCGGGCCGGATCGATGGTGAGCACGATCGTGCGCCGCCCTCGGGCCGCCGCGCCGAGCGCCAGGGATGCCGCCGCCGTCGTCTTGCCGACGCCGCCAGGGCCCGTGCAGACGATGACATGCCGATCCGCGACGACAGCGCTGAGGTCTTGCAAGCCGGTCGCTGGCAGCACCCGGCTCACCCTTCGACCGCCTCCTGGATCAGCCCTGCGAGGACCCCGACCTCATCGGCAGCGAACCGCCGGCTGGAGACGTACGGCAGCTCCAGGGTCGTGGAGCGCAACTGTTTGCGCAGCTGGGTACGGAGCCTGCGCTGCAGTCCCAGTCGCTTGGTCGACGCGGCAGCCGCGTCCAGCAGCTCCACCGCGGCGTCGTCATCCACCGCGAGTCCCGCTGCGGCGAGCAGCCCTCGCAGATCCGCCACGGAGAGCTCGGCCAGCGCCTTGCTCGCCGCCTTGTCGGACCGTTCGGTCAGCACGCGGTTGATCAGTACGGGGCCGATCGTGACGCCCAGCTCCCGCAGGGCAGCGGCGCTGTCCAGCGTTTCGGTGACCGGCATCTCCTCCAGCAGGGTCACGAGGATCAGATTGGTGCGCCGGGGGTCGGAGAGCATGTCGATCAGGCTCTGCGCCTGCTGGCGGATCGGGCCGACGTTGACCAGCTGGGTGGTCGCGTCGGGCGCGCGCAGAAAGTTGACGATGCGGCCCGTCGGCGGCGCGTCGAGCACCACCAGGTCGTAGGAGAAGCGTCCGTCGGGATCGCGCCGGCGCTCCAGCTCCTTGACCTTGCCCATCAGCAGCACGTCCTTGATGCCGGGCGCGGCGGTGGTGGCGAACTCCACGGCTGTCGAGTTGGCCACCAGACGGGACAGCCGTCGGGCTCCGTAGAACAGCTCCAGGTACTCGCGGAGGCTGGCTTCCGGGTCGATGGACATGCCCCACAGGTCCGGGCGGAACTCGCGTTCGTCGAAGTCCCAGGCCTGGGTGTCGAACAGCCGGGAGAACGTGGAGCGTCCTTCCACCTCGACCAGGCAGGTGCGCCGGCCCGTGCGAGCTGCCGCCAGGGCAACGGCCGCGGCCACCGAGGACTTGCCGACGCCGCCCTTGCCGGTGACGATCAACAGGCGCGGGTCGAGCAGCGCTGACGTCTCCACGGGCCCCGGTATACCCACAGGCCGGGGGGACCGCCGTCGCCGCACGGTACGATCCAGTGTCCTACCGCTTCGCTACTTGAGGACTCCAGTGTCCTACCGCTTCGCTACTTGAGGACTCGCCCCATGCCCCGCCCTCGTCGCCTGCGCGGTTGCGGCGCCGTCATGCTGCTCGCTGGGCTGCTGCTCAGCCTGTTCTCCAGCACCGCCGGCGCCCAGGCGGACGGGGCGCTGATCGATGTCGTCGAGGTCTCCGGGATCATTGACCAGTCCATCGCGGACTACCTGCGGGAGACGATCGCGCGGGCCGAGGCCGACGGCGCCGAAGCGGTGGTGCTCCAGCTCGACACCCCAGGGGGGCTGGGGGTGTCCATGGAGGAGATCGTTGGGCTGGTGACCAACAGCGGCGTGCCCGTCGCCGTCTGGGTTGGTCCGTCGGGGGCTCAGGCCGCCAGCGCCGGCATGTACATCGCCTACTCGGCGCACGTCCTGGCGATGGCGCCCGCCACCACCATGGGCGCCGCCACGCCGGTCGACCTCGGCGGCGCAGACTTGGACGCCAAGGTGAGTAACGCGGCCGAGGCCCGGCTCGTGGCCTTGGCCGAACTGCGCGATCGGGACGTGGACTTCGCTCGCGCGGCGGTACGCGAGGGTGCGGTCGTGGCGGTCGGCCAAGCCGAGACGCTGCCAGAGGGCGCCCAGCTGCCCGAGGGCATCGAAGCCGCCGACGTGCAGGTGCGTTCCGAGACCGAGTTGGTCGACAGCGGCATCGCCGACGTGGTGGCGGCCAGCCTTCCCGATGTGCTGACCACGCTGGACGGCCGCGAGGTCGAGGTGACCGGCGCCGACGGAACCGTCGAGTCGCGCACGCTGGACATCGACCAGGCCGCCGCCAACGTGCGCTTCAACAACCTCGGGCTGGTGCGGCGTGTGCTGCACACCGTGGCCAACCCGAGCCTGGCCTACCTGCTGGTGGTGGCGGGCGCCCTGGCCATGCTGTTCGAGGTGTTCCAGCCAGGCTTCGGCGTGGCCGGCGTGTCGGGCCTGATCCTGTTCGGTCTCGGGCTGTACGGCGTGAGCGTGCTGCCGGTGAACTGGCTGGCTTTCGGGCTGCTCATCGTCGGGCTCGCCCTGCTGGCGATCGACCTCGCCGTGGCGGGATTGGGGGCGCTGAGCGCCGGGGGTGTGATCGCGGTAGCCGTCGGCTCGTTCCTGCTGTTCAGCGGTCCTTCGCTGCTGCGCCTGTCGGTATGGCTGATCGCCCCCGTGGTGGCCTTCACCGCGCTGTTCTTCATCGTCATCATGACCACGGTCCTGCGCGCCCAGGGCAACCAGGCGATGGCCGGCGCCGAGGGCATGGTCGGCAAGGTCGGGGTCGTGCGGTCGATGCTCAACCCCGAGGGTCACATCTTCGTGGCCGGAGCGCTGTGGCGGGCACGGGCGCCATCCGACGCCGGCAAGGTCAAGACCGGCGCCAAGGTCCGGGTGCTGGGCATCAACGATCGGCTGACACTGGACGTCGAGCTGGTCGACGATCCCGAGGACGCCAACGTGGTGGGTTAGGCTGCCGGCAAGCGGAGGGTGAATAGCTCATGGGCCTGATCTCGGCACTCGTCGTGCTGTTCCTGTTGCTGGTGGTGCTGGCTGCCTCCGTGCGCATCGTGCAGGAGTACGAGCGGGGGGTGATCTTCCGCCTCGGCCGGGTCATCGCCGGCGCCAAGGGGCCGGGGCTGTTCTTCATCATCCCGTTCGTCGACCGCATGGTGAAGGTCAACCTGCAGACGGTG
>JALZLC010000045.1 GCA_030858885.1 Actinomycetota bacterium | reverse complement strand
CGCCGAACCCGCCCGCGGATGCCGAGCCAGCGCCGCGCCTTGCCGACCGCGAACGCCAGAGCGCAGCGCAGCCGGCGGCGCCGTCACCCGCGCCATCACCACAGCCCAACGACCCCAACGGCGCGGGCTCCTCGAGAAGCGGGGAGACGCTGCCTGGACGCGCCTCCTGGTACGGGCCTGGTTTCGCCGGGCGGACCACCGCCTGCGGCGGAACCTTCGATCCGGAGCAGCTCACCCTGGCCAGCCGCGAGCTCGATTGCGGCACGCAGGTCCTGATCACCGGGCCGACGGGCCGCAGCGTCCAGGCGGTGGTCACCGACTGGGGCCCCGCCGAGTGGACCGGTCGTCGCTTCGACCTGTCCCGAGCCACGTTCGAGGCGATTGCCGACCTTGGTGCCGGCGTCGTCGACGTCAAGGTCGACGTGATCGCTTCTCGATAGCCACCCTCCGCGAGCAACCCCTGTTGGGAGCCGCCGCGCCTGCGCTCAGGGGGCGAGCAGGCGTCGGGCCTCTGCGACGTCGGCATCGATCTGGGTGACGAGTGCTGCGACGCTTCCGAAGCGCTCCTCGGCGCGCAGACGGTGACGGAAGTCGACGGCGACGAGGTCGCCGTACAAGTCACCGGAAAAGTCCAGCAAGTAGGCCTCGATGCGCAGCTGCTGACCCCCGAACGTCGGATTCACCCCCACGCTCGTGACGCACGGGTTCTGGTGACCGTCGGGCGAGGAGAAGGCGCCGGCGTAGATACCCCTGGCCGGCACCGCGACCCGCCGGCTGACCTGCAGGTTGGCCGTCGGATAGCCGAGGCCGGCGCCCCGTTGGTCGCCTCGCACCACCACCCCGTCGACCATGTGCGGCCGGCCGAGCATGCGCGCCGCGACCTCGACCGCCCCGGCGTCGACCGCAGCCCGCACCTCGGTGGACGACACCACGGCCCCGTCGACCTTGAGCAGCGCGACGCCCTCCGCCGTGAATCCGCGCCCTGGCCCGAGCTCGTTCAGCGTGGCGAGGTTGCCGGCGGCCTTGTGCCCGAAGCGGAAGTTGTCACCCACCACCACGTTGCGGGCCTGCAGAGCATCGACCAGCACATGGTCGACGAAGGCATCGGCAGACCAGTGGCGGACGTCGTCGTCGAAGGGCAGCACGACGACGAGGTCGACGTCCTGCTCGGCCAGGGTGCGGGCACGCCGGGCCAGCGTCATGAGCAGCTGCGGCTGACTGCCGGGGTTGACCACCTCCATGGGATGCCGGTCGAAGGTCACGACGACGCTGCGCAACTCCTGCGTTCTGGCAGCGTCCACGGCTCGCCGGATGATCGACTGGTGCCCTCGGTGCACACCGTCGAAGAAGCCGATGCTCACCACCGAGGGCGCCGGCTCGATGTCCTGCAGGCCCTCGACGATCCGGCCCGAGGTCACTCCCCCGCCCCAGCCGGCGCCAACACCACCGTCGGCCGCGCCATGCCGTCGTCGTCGTGCACCACCGCCAGCAGTCGTCGTTGGCCGTCGAGCACCGCCACCGGACCGCCATGCCCCGTGGCCGGCAACGGCCGCCCATGACCGATCGACCTTGCCTGCGACTCGTCGACGACGACGGCGGGATAGTCGGCCATTGCCGCGGCTGGCGTCACGAGCGCCTCAGCCAGTCGCCCGGCCGAGGCCAGATCGGCGACCTTGTCCAGGTCCACAGCGTCGTCAAGGGAGAAGCGTCCCGACCCCAGGCGGCGCAAGGCCACGAGGTGGGCGCCGACGCCGAGCCGTTCTCCCACGTCGGCGGCCAGCGTGCGGATATACGTGCCTGCGGAGCAGCGCACCAAGAACCCGGCCTCGGCCTCGGGGCCGGGATCGAAGTCCTCCAGCACGATGTCATTGATCGTCACCGGGCGGGCGTCGCGGGCCACCTGCTCGCCACGGCGGGCCTTGACGTGGAGTCGCTCCCCGCCAACCTTGAGCGCCGAGACCATCGGCGGGATCTGGCGGATCTCGCCCACAAAGGCCTTGAAAGCTTCGCACAGGGTGGCCTCGTTCACCGCGGAGGCATCGCGCTGCTCGAGCACCGTACCCGAGGCATCCAGGGTGTCGGTGGTGGCGCCAAGGCGCAGTCGCGCGTCGTAGGTCTTGGCCGAGGCCTGGATGTAGGGCACCAGCCGGGTGGCCCGGCCGAGGCAGACCACCAGTACGCCAGTGGCGTCCGGGTCCAGCGTGCCGGCGTGCCCCACCTTGGTCGCGGCCCGACCCCGCCGGGGACCGCCGACCGCCCGACGGACGGCGGCGACCACGTCGTGGGAGGTCATGCCGGCCGGCTTGTCCACGACGATGACGCCGTCGAGGCCACGCTGCGGGCTGCCCATCAGGTGTTGCCCTCCTGTACCTGCTCGCCGCGCAGCAACGTGTCGATGCGCCGACCCTGGGCTGGCAATGGGTCGCTGACGAAGTGTAGGTCGGGCACTCGCCGCGTCCGCAGGTGGCTGCCAAGCTCCCGGCGCAGCAGCGACGAGGCGCTGCGCAGGCCCTCCGCCGTCGCCAAGCGGGACTCGTCGTCGTCGGGCAGGACGGTGTAGTAGACGTCGGCGTTGCGCAGGTCAGGGGTGGTCCGCACCTCGGTGACCGTGACGAACCCGAGCCTCGGGTCCTTCAGGTCCACCAACTGTGTGGCCAGCACCTCCTTGACGGCTTCGTTGATCCGGCGCATCCGCGGACTCGGTTGCTGACTCATGTCATGCCTCCGGCGTCACCAGTTCGACGTGCACCCTGACCACTTCCACCCGCGGCTCCCGGTACACGACCTGCTCCACCTGCTGGGCCACCTTGCGCGCCCCTGACACGGTGCCACTGACCACCGCCACCCCGAGCACCGCCCGCTGCCAAAGATCCTGATACCCCACCTCAGCCACCGAACAGTTCAAGTCCTGCCGCAACCGCACCACCAACGACTTGACCACCGACCGCTTCGCCTTCAACGACCCCGCCATCGGAATGTGCAACTCAACCGCAACAAGCGCAGCAAACACGCCTTCGCCTTTCCGCTCACTCAGGGATTCGCGCGCGGTGCCCGGTCGAGGCCGAGGCGGGGGTTAGGCCGTCGCCGTGTCGCCGGAGGGGCTTGGAGGGCGGGCGGGTGAGCGCCCCGGAGGCGACACGGCGACGACCTTGCAAACACCTATGCGCGCGCCACCTCGCGAGACTCATACACCTCGAACTCGTCCTCCACCTTGACATCCTGGAACCGCTCCAAGCCAGCACCGCACTCGAAGCCCGTCGCCACCTCGGTGACGTCCTCTTTGAAGCGGCGCAGCGAGGAGATGCTGTCGTCGGCGACGACCACGGCGTCGCGGATGACGCGGACCGACGCATTGCGCCGCAGTTCCCCGTCGGTGACGTAGCAGCCGAAGACGAAGCCGGCGCGTGGGACGCGGAAGACCTCGCGGACCTGCGCGCGCCCGGTGACAATTTCCTCGAACTTCGGGGCGAGCATGCCTCTGACGGCCAACTCGATGTCTTCGGTGGCCTGATAGATGATCGAGTACTGGCGCAGGTCGACGCCGCTCTCCTCGATCGCCTGGCGTGCGTGGACCTCGGGACGGACGTTGAAGGCGATGATGATGGCCCGCGAGGTGACGGCCAGGCCGACATCGTCCTGGGTCACCGCACCCACCGCCTTGTGGATGATGCGGACCTTGACCTCGGGCAGCTCCAGCTTGTTCATCGCATCGGCGACGGCCTCGACCGAGCCGGCCACGTCACCCTTGATGATCAGGTTCAGCGTCTGCAGTTGACCCTCGGCGATCGCGCCCGACAACTCCTCAAGCGACAGCGTCCGGCGGTTGGCCAGCTCAAGGCGCCGCTGACGGTTCTGGCGCCCGGCGGCGATGTCGCGTGCGGTGCGCTCGTCGTCGACGACACGGAACTCGTCACCGGCGTCGGGGACCTCGTTCCAACCGAGCACCTGGACGGGCGTGGACGGGCCCGCTTCGTCGAGCGGCTTGCCCTCGTCGTCGAACATCGCGCGGACCTTGCAGTCGGCGATGCCCGCCACCAGGTTGTCGCCGATGGCCAGGGTTCCCGCTTGCACCAGCACGGTGGCCACGGCACCCCGACCGCGGTCAAGGTGCGCCTCGATGACCGCGCCACGGGCAGGGCGGTTCGGGTTGGCCTGCAGCTCGGCGACGTCGGCCTGCAGGAGCACCATCTCCAGCAGGTCGTCGAGGTTCTGCTTGGTCTTGGCCGACACGTTGACCATGGTCGTCTGACCGCCGAACTCCTCGGCGACCAGGTCGTACTCGGTCAGCTGGGTACGCACCCGCGTCGGGTCTGCGCCCTCCTTGTCGATCTTGTTGACCGCGACGATGATCGGCACCTCGGCCACCTTGATGTGGTTGATCGCCTCGACGGTCTGCGGCTTGACACCGTCGTCGGCCGCGACCACCAGGATCGCCACGTCGGTCACTTCGGCACCGCGAGCGCGCATCTGCGTGAACGCCTCGTGACCGGGAGTGTCGATGAAGGTGATCTTGCGGCCGTCCTTGGTGACCTGATAGGCGCCGATGTGCTGGGTGATGCCACCGGCTTCACCGGAGACCACGTCGGCCTCCCGGATCGCGTCGAGCAGCAGGGTCTTGCCGTGGTCGACGTGACCCATAACGGTGACCACCGGAGCGCGGGCGCGCAGTTGCTCGGGGTCGTCGGACTCCTCGGCACCGAACTCCAGGTCCTCGGGCGTAATGAAGTTGACCTCCACCTCCAGTTCCGCGGCGACGATCTCGATGAGGTCGGTCGACATGGACTGGGTGACGGTGATCATTTCACCGAGACCGAACAGCATGCGGACGATGTCGGTCGGGCTGACCCCGACCAGCTTGGCGAACTCGCCCACGGTGACGCCGGGCACCACGTCGACGGGCCCGGTGATCGTCGCCTTGACGGGACCGCCACGGCGGCCGCGCGGGTGCGCCTCGGCCTCGAACTGCTCCTGCAGGGTCGGCTCCTTGCGGCGCTTGCCCTTCTTGCCCTTCTTGCCGGGCAGCCCACCGGGGCGGCCAGGGCCACCGCCGGGACCGCCGGGACCGCCGGGACCACCGGGACCACCGGGACCACCGGGACCACC
>JALZLC010000235.1 GCA_030858885.1 Actinomycetota bacterium | reverse complement strand
CGGCGCCGTAGATGTTGGGCAACGTGGTGGCGACGCCGTCGTCGGCCAGGATCCAGCGCAGGGCCGCCTGGCCGAGCGTCATGTCGCGGCGCAAGAAGTCGAGGTTGGCGACCTTTGCGACGCCTTCCAACAGCCAGCTGCGGGGCCGGTGGCGGCGATGGTCGTTGGCCGGGAACACCGTGTCGGCGGTCAGGTTGCCTTCCAGCATCCCCGAGGAGTGCGGGACGCGGACGATCATCTTGGTGCCGGTCTGGTGCCCGGCGGCCAGCAGCTCGCGGCCGGGGTCCTGCTCGAGCAGGTTGTAGATCATCTGCAGCGCTGGCAGGCGACGGGTCCGCATGGCGTGCAACCCCTCGTCCAGCCAGCCGATCTTGGGGCCGAGCGCCACGCCGTAGGCGCGGATCTTGCCGTCGGCCACGGCCTCGTCGAGGAAGGCGAACAGCTCGTCGTCGTCGAGGTGGCCCATCCGAGGGTTGTGCAGCTGCCACAGATCGATGGTGTCGACGCCGAGGCGGGCACGGCTGTCGTCCAACGCCTTGCGCACCGAGACCACGTCCGTGCGGTGCGGCCGCTCCTGCTGTCCCCGGCGGGTGTCGGTCGCCGCCAGGTCGTAGCCGAACTTGGTGGCGATGACCACCTGGTCGCGGACCTCGGCCACCGCCTTGCCGAGCACCTGCTCGCCATAGCCCTCGGCGTAGGCGTCGGCGGTGTCGAAGAAGGTGATGCCGGCGTCGAAGGCCGCTCGGTGCAGGGCGATGGCCTCGGTTTCGGTGTAGTCACCCCACCAGCCGGTGGTGCAGGTCCAGTTGCCGAAGCCGACTTCGCTGACCACAAGGTCGGGGGCGAGCTGGCGGTAGCGCATGGACGAAAGGCTCCTCTAATGGGGGTGGTTGACCTTCGATGCTACGTCGCCGGGTGGGAGGGCTGCGCGTCAAGACCAGGGGTCGGAGCCTGAGGCGAAGGCCGACCCGTCTTCCCGGTAGACCTTGACGCGAGCCAGAGCGCCGTCGCGGACCGTGTAGAAGGTGGCCAAGGCCAGGTCGTGGCTGCGCCCGTCGTCGAGGGTGAGCCGTTCGGCCATCTCGCAGGCGACGGTGTCATCGTCGGTGACGCTGCGCTGCAGCCGCAGCTCGGCTCGCAGCGGCTGCGCGAAGGCCTCGGCGAAGAATGCCGTGATCCCTCGCCGGCCGATGACCAACTCGTCGCCCGTGGCGAACACCGCGTCGTCGCGGAAGCCGGCCGACAGGGCCTGCAGGTCGCGGGCGTTGAACGCCGCGAGGTGCGCCTCGACGGCTGCCAGCGGGTCGGTCATGCCTGCTGGAGGCGCCGCGCGAGCCACGCGGCCGCGTAGGTGATGACCAGGTCAGCGCCGGCCCGGCGGATGCCGAGCAGCGCCTCGGCCATTGCCCGGTCACCGTCGAGCCATCCCTGCTGGGCGGCCGCATGCAGCATCGCGTACTCACCGGATACCTGGTAGGCGGCCAGCGGCAGCCCCGTCGCCTCCTTCACCCGCCACACCATGTCCAGGTAGACCATCGCCGGCTTGACCAGCAACAGGTCGGCGCCCTCGGCGGCGTCCGCCAGCGCCTCCCGCACCCCCTCGTCGGCGTTGCCGGGGTCCAGCTGGTAGCCCGCGCGGTCGCCGAACCGCGGCGCGCACTCGGCGGCGTCACGGAAGGGCCCGTAGAACGCGGAGGCGTACTTGGTGCAGTAGGCCATGATCCCGACGCGCTCGGCATGACCGGCGCTGTCAAGGGCGGCGCGGATCGCGGCCACCTGGCCGTCCATCATCCCGCTCGGGGCCACCAGGTCCGCCCCAGCCTCCGCCTGAGCCACGGCGGCGCGCGCGTAGGCGGCCACGGCCGCGTCGTTGTCCACCGACCCGTCGGCGCGCAGGGGACCGCAGTGGCCGTGGTCGGTGTACTCATCCAGGCAGGTGTCGGCCATCAACACCACCTCGTCGCCGTGGTCGTCGCGCAGCGCCCGCAGCGCCTGCGCCACGATGCCGTCGGGGTTGGCGGCCTCGCTGCCTTCGGGGTCCTTGGTGGCCGGCACCCCGAACAATAGCCAGCTCGTCACGCCCAGCGCACGCAGCTGCTTGGCCTCGACGCGCAGGCTGTCCAAGGTGTGCTGCGCCACGCCGGGCATCGAGCGGATGGGGTGCGGTTCGGCGATGCCCTCCTTGACGAACAGCGGGGCGACAAGGTCAGCCGGCGTCAGCCTGGTCTCACGGACGAGGTCGCGCAGCGCCGGTGTCCGGCGCAGCCGGCGAGGACGGACGGTGGGCGGCGGCAGCTCCATACCGCCAGACTAATGCGGCCCAGCGCCGGCAAACCCGAGGGCGAGCTTCGATCGCTAACCTGCCCAGGCATGGAAACCTTGCAGACTCCCCTTGGCCTCGTGGTGGCGGTGCTGGCCCTGATCGTGTTGTTCAAGGTCGCCAAGTTGGCCCTCAAGCTGCTGATGGTCGCGGTGGTGATCGGCGGGCTGTACCTGGCCTTCGTCGCCTGACCCGCCCGGGTCCCGCGGGGTCAGCGGCCCGCGGCCGAGCGGACGGCGGCGACCAGGCCGTCGAGGTCGTGGGGATCGGCCTCGGCGTCCACGCGCAGGCCGAGGTCACGGCAGGTCTGCGACGTGACGGGCCCGATCGACACCACGCGGGTACCCGACGGCAGCGGCATCCCCAGCAGGTCGAAGAAGTTGCGCACGGTGGACGATGAGGCGAACGCCAGCACGTCGATCTCGCCGCATTCAAGCTGTTGACGAACACCGGGCTCGAGTTGGCTCACCGGCACGGTGCGGTACGCCTCCACCTCGTCGACGTTCCAGCCGGCCGAGCGCAGCGCCACGGTCAATGTTGGCGTGGCGATGTCAGCGCGGGGCAGCAGCACGCGGGCGGGCGGGCCTGACGCCACCAGGGCCGTCGCCAGCTGGCGCGTCGTCGCGACCTGCGGAACCAGGTCGGCGCGCAGGCCCACGGCGGCCAGCGCCTCGGCCGTCCCAGGTCCCACAGCGGCCAGGCGGGTGCCGGCGAACAGCCGAGCGTCATGGCCCAGCTTGGCGAGCTGCTCGACCACCGCGGCGACGCCGTTGGCCGACGTCAGCGCCACCCAGTCGTAGGCCCCGTCGCGTACCTCGGTCAGCGCAGCGCGCAGCTCCTGCGGCGTGCGCGACGCCTCGATCGCGATGGTCGGCGCCTCGACCGGCTCCGCGCCCAGCGCCCGGAGACGCTCGGACAGCTCGCCGACCTGGTGGCGGGTGCGAGGAACGAGCACCGACACCCCGTGCAGGGGGCGACGCTCGAACCATGCCAGCTCGTCGCGCAGGCCGACCACCTCACCCACCACGATGATCGCGGGGTTGGTGAAGCCGGCCGACTCGACGGAGTCGGCGATGTCACCCAGAGTCCCGCTGATCGTCTCCTGGCGAGGTGTCGTGCCCCACCGCACCAGTGCGACCGGCGTCGCCGCGTCACGCCCGGCCGTCATCAGCGCGGCGGCGATGGCGCGCAGACGGCCGACGCCCATGTACAGCAGCAGGGTGCCGGGGAAGCGGGCCAGCGCGTCGTAGTCGACCTGCGCCTCGGGCTTGGTCGGGTCCTCGTGGCCGGTGACCACGGCGAAGGCCGGGGCGACGGCGCGGTGCGTCACCGGGATGCCCGCGTAGGCGGGGGCTGCCACCCCCGCAGTGACGCCAGGAACCACCTCGAAGTCCACGCCGGCCCCGACGCAGGCGGCGGCCTCCTCCGACCCTCGACCGAGGACGAACGGGTCGCCGCCCTTGAAGCGCACCACCGCGTCACCGGCCTTGGCGCGCGCCACCAGCAGCTTGTTGATCTCGTCCTGCGCCAGGGCGTGGCGGTCAGGCAGCTTGCCGACGTAGACCTGCTCGGCTTCAGCCGGGCAAAGGGCGAGCGCCTCGGGCGGTGACAGCCGGTCGTAGGCGACGAAGGTGGCGCTGGCCAGCAGCCGGGCGGCCCGTAGGCCAAGTAGCCCAGGGTCGCCCGGACCACCGCCGACCAGGTGCACGGTGCCCGGCCGCGCCGGCGGCCCGCCGAAGGGGATCGTCACGACAGGTTGCACCGCGCCCGGCCGCGCCGGCGTCCCGCCGAAAGACCGCGGCACGGTCAACCGTCCAGCATCCGGCGCAGCTCGTCGGCCAGTCGCTGCCCGAGTTCGGTGGCCTGGCCGTAACCCGCCACGTCCGAGCCCCGCACCACGCGCCGCCGGCCCGGATCGCCGACCATGCCGGCCAGCTCCAGCCCACCAGCCGCCGTCACGGTGCACAGGGCCCCGACGGCCGCCAGGCAGCCACCTCCGAAGCGCTCGAGGAACGCCCGTTCGGCGGTGACCGTGCGCGCGGTCGGCTGGTGGTTGACCGATCGCAGCCTGGCGAGGACGTCGTCATCGTCGCTGCGACACTCCACGGCCAGCGCTCCCTGGGCAGCGGCCGACAAGCACTCACCGGGTTCCAACGGCGCCGCCTTCAGCGGGAGGCCGAGCGGACCGAGACCCATCGCCTCGGGCGGCGAGTACAGCCGCCGCAGCCCCGCGTACGCCACCACCACGGCGTCGAACTCGCCGTCGGCCACCTTGCGCAGCCGCGTGTCGAGGTTGCCGCGGATCCCGAGAACCTGCAGCGAGGGGCGGGCGCGGAGCAGCTGCAGGCGGCGGCGCTGGGACGACGTGCCGACCGTTGCCGTGGCCGGGAGCGTCGACAGGGCGTGGCCGTCCCGGCTGATGAGGATGTCGCGAGGGTCCTCGCGCTGCGGGACCGCGCCGATCGTCAGACCGGGCGCCCTTTCGGTCGGCAGGTCTTTGTAGGAGTGCACAGCCAGGTCGCAGTCCCCGTCCAGCACGGCTTGGCGGATGGTGTCGACGAACATGCCCTTGACGTCCACCTGGTCGACCGGCACGTCCTGCGCCACGTCGCCACTGGTGGCCAGCGCGACCAGCTCGAAGTCAGAACGCTGGGCCAGCAGCAGGCCGAACTGATACGCCTGCGCCTTGGCTAGCGCCGAACGACGCGTGGCGATTCGCAACAACGCTGGAGCCGCTACTCAGGCAAGTCGAACAGCTCGCGCAGCGCCGCGGCGTACAGGTCGCCACCGCGGGCATCGGCGATCGCCTTGAGCCGCACCGACGGTTCGTGCAGCAGCGTGTTGACGATGCGGCTGGTCAACGCGTCCACCGTCGCGCGCTGACGCTCGTCGAGGTCACCGAGCCGGCCGGCGACCCGCTGCAGCTCGGCTTGGCGTACGACCTCCGCGTGGGTGCGCAGCGCCGCGATGGTCGGCTCCACGCGCACCGCGCGGGTCCAGGCCGCGAACCGCCTGGCCTCGTCGACCACGACCTCGCGGGCCTTGGCCACCTCGATCCCGGTCTCGGTGACGTCGGTCAGCTCGCGCACCGCGTCGATGTCGAGCACCGTGACCCCGGGCACGAACGAGCAGCCGGGATCGACGTCGCGGGGCACCGCGAGGTCGACAAGGACCAGCGGCCGGCCGGGGCGCTGCTGCATGGCCTCGGCCACGGCGTCCTGGTCGACGACGGGCGCCGGCGAGCCGGTCGAGCACAGCACCAGATCCGCCCTCCGCAAACCGTCGTGGAGATCTCTAAAGTCCAGCACGTCACCGTCGACGCGCAGCGCCAGTCGCTCGCCCTTCTCGGCCGAGCGGTTGGCGATCAGGATCCGCCCCGCCTCGCCCGCGACACGGGTGGCGGCCATCCCACCCATCTTGCCGGCGCCTACCACCAGCACGGTGCGGCCGGCCAGCGCGGCGCGGCTGGACTCGCAGGCCGTGCTGGACCGCAGCTCGCCCGCACCGAGGTTGCCGAGGACCCGCGCCGCCGCGTCCAACCCGACATCCACCATCGAGGCGGCGCCTTCGGCGATCCCGGTCTCGGTGCGCGAGCGTTTGCCAACTCGCAAGGCCTGACCGAACAGCGACGACAGGACACGACCCGTGGCGGCTTGCGCCTCGGCGTCGCGGAACGCGGCCTTGACCTGCAGGTGGATCTGGCGTTCCCCGACCACCATCGAGTCCAGGCCTGACGCGACGGCGAACAGGTGCTCGGCGGCGCGCTCGTCGTAGTAGTCGTAGGCGAGATCGGCAAAGTCCTCGGGTGCCATCCCCGCCCACTCGGCGAAGAAGTTGCGCAGATCGGCCATGCCGCCGTGGTAGCGAGGAACGTGCGCGTAGACCTCGACGCGGTTGCAGGTGGACAGCACGACCGCCTCGAGGACGTGCTCCCGGTTGAGCAGTGACGCCAGCGCCTTTGGCAAGTGCTCGGCGGGCACCGCTACCCGCTCCAGCATGCCGATCGGGGCCGTTCGGTAGTTCAGTCCGAGGACGAGGACAGACAAG
>JALZLC010000230.1 GCA_030858885.1 Actinomycetota bacterium | reverse complement strand
CCGCTGCACCCACCGCTAGAGCGTTACGTGGTCGACCTCGATGCCACCCTCGGCGAGAAGCTCTACGAGGTCGCGGTAGGACAACCCGTACAGGAGGTACCAGCGCACCGCCAGCAAGATCCCCTCGGGCGGGAAGCCGAAACCAGTGAAACCCCGAGGACATCCTCACAGGCGGCCTCGGACGGCGAGTGCGCTTCACCAAGCCACCCTCACTGGCCCGAGTGCGCTGCGTCAACGCAACAGAGCCGGTCCAGAAACTCGAGTACCAGCTCGGCCCGTCAGGCATCCCGGCCCCGCCGCTCTGACGGCTGCTTTGCTACCCGCATAAAGGCCTACGTGTTGGATCCCATGACTCTGGCACGGTGTCAGAGTGACGCGCAACCCCGTTGCCTCAGCGGCAACGAACGGCCCGGGCTATGTTCTCGACAGCTCTGCGCAATGGGCGATGAGCTGGTCCACGGCCGCTCGCATCGCCTTCGGTCCGAACCGACCGGCCGGGCCCTGGAGGCCGAGCACCGCCGTCAGCGTCGTGCCCGTTCCGAGAATCGGGGCGGCGATCGCATTCTGTTCCTCCTCACGTTCCCCCACGGCCTGGGCCCAACCGCGCTGGCGGATCGTCTCCACCTCTGCGGCCAGCAGCGCGACATCGGTGATCGTGCGCTTCGTGTAGGCCAGCAACGGCTCGGAGGGCATAGTGCCGGCATAGGCGAGAAACACCTTTCCCGTCGCAGTTGCGTGGGCGATGCTCGGTCGACCGACCTCGGCGACGCTGCGCACCGACGACGGGCTCTGCACGAAGTCGACCGTGATGGTCCCCTCCTCGTAAGGAAGCGACAGGGTCGAGGTCTCGCCGGTGGTCTCGGTCAGCGCCGTCAAGTGCGGATGGCAGACCTGGCGCATGTCGACGCGCGCGAGTGCGGAGTTGCCCAGCTCGACCAGGCGGGGACCGAGCCGGAACCGTCCGCTGTCCGGGACCCGGCTCACCAACTCGTCGGTCGCGAGGGTGGCGAGCAGGCGTGACACCGTGCTCGGGTTGATTCTTGTGCGGCGGGCGATCTCGTTGTTGCCCAGATCGCCGGACGCGTCTGCGAGTGCGCGCAGCACGGCTACGGCCCGCATCACCGTGGCCACCGGACGACTTTCGTTGGTCAAGGCACCCGTCTCGTGGGCAAGGCCCTGATCCGTGACTCTCCCTGTGGTCATCGCCGTCCTCCCGTGCTAGCGTCGACATTATGCAACACCGTTGCCGATATGGCAACTGTGCGCGGTCGATCTCAGCGGAGGCCCCAGCCCATGTCGCAGTTCACGCCCCCGGCCGTGGCGCGGTCCCACTCGGGGCCAGCGGTTCCGGGCGGCGTCCGATTCGTTGTCATCGGGGCTGGGGTGCACGGGCTGTCCACGGCGTGGCACCTGGCGCGCGAGTTGCGGGTGCGCGGCCTCGGCACCGGTGCCGACATCGTCGTGCTCGACAAGAGCGGGGTCGGCGCCGGCGCCTCCGGTATCGCCTGCGGGGTCATCCGCAACAACTACTTCCAGCCGGCAATGCGCCGACTGGTGGCTCACTCAGTGTCGGTCTGGGAGTCTGACCCGTCGGCGTTCTCCTACCATCCGGTCGGCTACCTGCAGGCTGCGCCAGAGGTGATGCGCGCAGGCGTCGCGCAGATCTACTCCGAGCAGCAGGAGATCGGCTACCCCTCCACACTCGTCGAAGGGGAAGCCGGTTGCCGGGCCTACCTGCGCGACCTGCTGGGCGACTGGCGGGCGCCGGGGATCACCAACGTCCTGCACGAGAGCCGCGGCGGCTACGCCAACAACCGCGCCTCGATGCAGGGCCTCGCCGCCAAGGCCGAGGCGGAGGGGGTGCGGATCGTCACCGGAGTGAGGGTCCTCGGTTTCGACCTGTCGGATGGCGCTGTGAGGGCCGTCGAGACCGACCAGGGCACCATCCGCTGCGATCAGGTGGTCGTCGGGGTCGGCCCCTGGGTTCGGGACTTCTGGGCCATGCTCGACCTCCCGGCGACGATCGACATACGAGACCGAGACGGGCAAGGGCACAGCGGCATCGACATGTGGACCTACCTGTTCCTCCAGGAGGGGACGCTCGGCGTCGACCCGGGCCTGTTCACCGACACCCGGGGGGAGCTCCCGCCCGTCATCCACGTCGACTCCGACGCCCCCCTGTACGACGACAGCGGTGACCTCGTCACCGAGGAGATGTGGGGCATCTACTACAAGCCGGACTTCAACTTTGGCGGGGTGCAGGGGGGTGCGATGCCGGTCGTCGTGGACAGGCCAGCCGCCGACGTCGCGGTGGACCCGTACGGCCCGGCCAGCCCCGAGCACCGCGCCGACCCTGGTTTCGCTCGGATGTGGACCTCCGCGCTGGCCCACTGCCAGCAACGGTTCGAGGGTATGAGCCACCTGTACAAGGACGAGAACTCCGGTGGGCTGGGCTGTTTCACGCCCGACAGCTTCCCGGTGATCGACACGTTCCGACAAAACGTGCACGTCATTGCCGACTCCAACCACGGCTACAAGCTCATCGGAGTGGGCGAGCTGGTGGCTCGCGAGCTCCTCGGCGAGCCGCAGGAACTGCTCGCACCCTTCCGCTTCGACCGCTATCGACGCGGCGACCTGCACCCCACCAGCAGCTCTCCCTTCCCGTGGAGCTGATGCAGCCAGACCGACCAGCATCGACCGACAGCAGGACCTGACAGAAGAGAGAGACTCCATGCGTATCCCGTACGACGTCCCGAAGATCCACATGTACACGCGCATCCGCAAGTCGCCGTACTTCTACGCCTCGGAGCGGCACGGCGTGCAGTCCTACACCGTGTGCAACCGCATGTACCACCCGCGCCACTACGACGACATGATCGCGGAGTATTGGAAGCTCGTCCGTGACGTGACCCTGTGGGACGTCGGCGTCGAGCGGCAGGTCGAGATAGCCGGTCCCGACGCGTTGACACTGGCCAACATGCTCACACCGCGCGACCTCACAAAGTGCGCGGTCGGCCAGAACAAGTTCCTGCTCAACACCGACGTCGACGGTGGAGTGATCAACAACCCGGTGCTGCTGCGCCTGGCCGAGGACTGCTTCTGGTTCTCCGTCGCCGACGGGGACGTGCTGCTGTGGGCGAAGGGCGTGGCCAGCCAGGCGGGTCTCGACGTACGCATCACCGAACCCGACGTGGCTCCCGTCCAGATCCAGGGCCCGAAGTCGCAGTCCCTGACGCGCGACCTCTTCGGTGAGAAGGTCCTCGACCTCAAGTACTACTGGAGTGCAGAGTTCGAGCTCAACGGGATGGACGTCGTCGTCGGCCGCACCGGGTACACCGGTGAGATCGGCTACGAGATCTACCTGCGCAACGCGAGCCGGGACGCCATGAAGCTCTGGGACACCCTGCTCGAGGCAGGTCAGCCCCACGATCTCGCCGTGATCGGCCCCTGCCAGATCCGCCGCGTCGAGGCCGGCATCCTCAGCTACGGATCCGATATCGCCTTGGACAACAACGCCTACAGCGACTACGCGTTCCTCAACCCTTACGAGATCGGTCTGGGCTGGACCGTGGACCTCGACGCCGACGCCGACTTCATCGGCAAGGAAGCGCTGGCTCGCATCGCTGAGGAAGGCGTCAGCCGCAAGGTTGTCGGAGTCGAGATCGGTGGCGATCCGATCATCGGCTACCTCGACGACTACGTGCCCGTCATCGACGGCAACGAGCAGATCGGCCAGGTTTCGTCTGCCCTCTGGTCCCCGCGACTGGAGAAGAACATCGGTTTCGCCCTCGTCCCGGTCGAAAAGAGCGAGAACGGCACCAAGCTGACCGTTCGCACTGCGGCTCGGGGAGAGGTCGATGCTGTGGTGGTCCCGCGGCCGTTCGTCGACCCGAAGAAGGAGACGCCCAAAGGCGTCCAGGCATCCCGGGCGAGCGCATGACCGAGACCAGTACGCGTCCTCCAGGCTTGCTCGGACGACTCGAGGCAGGCCCTGTGGTGTGCGCCGAGGGGTATCTCTTCGAGCTCGAGCGTCGCGGTTACCTGCAGGCCGGGGCGTTCGTGCCCGAGGTGGTGATCGACAACCCGGAGCAGGTCACATCGCTTCACCGCGACTTCGTCCGCGCAGGATCGGACGTGGTCGAGGCGCTCACCTACTACGCCCACCGCGAGAAGCTGCGCGCGGTCGGCAAGGACGGGATGCTGGAGGAGATGAACCGGCAGGCGCTTGCCCTCGCGCGTGAAGTGGCCGACGAGTCAGGCACGCTGCTGGCTGGGAATGTCTGCAACACCAACCTCTACGACCCGCAGAACTCCGACTCCCATGGGCCGACCCGCGCGATGTTCGAGGAGCAGGTGGGATGGGCGGCGGAGGCGGGTGTCGACTTCGTCATCGGTGAGACGTTCCGCTACGCCGGCGAGAGTCAGATCGCGCTCGACGTCATCCGCCAGGCGGGCCTGCCAGGCGTCATCACGCTCGCCGTCGGGCAGCAAGCGGAGACACGGGAAGGCGATTCCCTGGCGGATGCGTGCCGACGGCTTGCAGACGAGGGCGCGGCTGTCGTCGGGCTCAACTGCATCCGCGGCCCCGCCACCATGCTGCCGCTGCTGGCGGCGATCGTCGCCGCGGTCGACATACCGGTCGCCGCGCTTCCGGTTCCCTACCGAACCACCGAGGACCAGCCCACCTTCCAGTCATTGCGAGAGGCCGACGCGTTCCTGTTGCCGGACGGGAGGCCGTTCCCGGCGGCTCTCGACCCGTTCACCTGCAACCGCTACGAGATCGCCGACTTCACCGCCTCGGCGCACGCAGCTGGCGTGCGCTACTTCGGTCTGTGTTGTGGCGCGGGGCCCCATCATGTGCGAAGCATGGCGGAGGCGTTGGGACGCACGCCCGAGGCGAGCCGGTACTCGGTCGACATGTCCAAGCACGCCTTCTTCGGAACCGCTCCAGGCCTGCAAGAGCACAACCGTGAGTACCGTGACCGGCTCTAGCGAGCCAGCTGCAGGCACTGTGACCGACCCGGCATCGGCCGACAGTCCGCAGGACCTGCAGCGGTGGGCCCTTGCCGCGCTGCTGGATCGTCCGCGGTACGAGGTGCTCCCGCTCCCCGGCGCCGCCGAACAGGTCGGGTACACGTGCCGAAGGCCCTGCCGGT
>JALZLC010000226.1 GCA_030858885.1 Actinomycetota bacterium | reverse complement strand
TGGCCGGCGCCGATGTGGGCCGGCACGGTCGTCTCCGGGGCGATGCCCGCACCGCTGTGGTGAGCGGTCGCGAAGGCCTGCGCCACGTCGGGGTCGAAGGTGTCGCACACCTGGCGGAAGCCCCAGGTGACATACGCGAAGTTGGCGCCGTCGGGCAGCCCAGCGGGATACGGGGCGACGATCGTCTTGGCAAAGTCGCCGTCGATGGCCTCGGAGCCCCACTGCTTGAGCTGCTCGATCTGCTCTGGCGGGGCGTCGGGCGAGTAGTAACCGAGGATGTAGCCGTGCTCCAGGTCGTGCACCAGCAGGCGCTCGTCGATCTGCGCGTCGTAGACACCGGTCTGCGCCACGGAGCCGACGTGCTGGCCGGAGCTGGCCGGGCGGTCGGGATACAGCGTCTCCGGGGGGTTGGCGATCAGCTCCTGGTTGCTACCGAGGTGGCCACCGCCGAGGTCGTCCATCGCTGCATCCTCGGTGCAGCCCAGCTCGTCCAGCTTGGCCGCCGCCTCCTGCTGCACGCGGGTGACCTCGGCACGTTGCCGCAGTTGGTTGGCCACGGCGAGCCCGACCAAGCCGACCAGCACCAAGCCGACGACGGCGAAGGTGAGCAGGCGCCGTCGCCGCGCCGTGGCCGCTTCCCGGCGCTGCTCGACGAGCTTTGCGTCACGCCGTGCCTTCTGGCGCTCCCGCTTGCTCAGGCCAGCTTCTTCCGCCACAGACGTGCCTCCAGGATTCCAGGATCAAGAACGTTGTCCTACCGCTGCGCTGCTCCAGGACGGCAGGATGCGCCATCGTATCGGCCCGCCTCGACGTGGACACTGCGCCAGGTGGCAGTGACGCGGGCCCGATAGCCCATATCGACCAGCACCGCCGACAGGCCCGCCGCTGCCACGCCGCGGTGACGCAGACCGACGCCGCGGACACGGACGGTGGTGGGAGCCGACCCCGCCACGGGCGTCATTCGCGGGGGGCGCGGCAGGTCCAGCCACCGAATCACCGCGGCGATCGCCCGGTCGAGATCTTCGCGACTGACCGGCGCAGACCACACCAAGCCGCGGTCCGCCGTCTCGGCCAACGCCTGGCCGAGCATCCCGCGACCACGTGGGAACAAGTCCAAGGTGGCGTCGCGGATCAGCGCGCGCCCGCTGGCCGCGTCGTCGAGGTCGAAGGCCAGTCCTCGCACCACCACCACCGGAATACCGTCGGCCTTGCGGCGCACGAGGTCGGCGGCGGCGCTGACCTCGTCGGCGACGGCGACCTCGGTCACGTCCAGTCGCCGTCCCTGCCGGTCGCTGCCACCCCGTTCGTCGCGGATCGGTGACAGGCCGGCAACCCCGATGGCGACATCGGTCTGCCCATTCCGCCATGGGCGGCCGAAAGTATCGGAGATGACCACGGCCACGTCGGCTCCCGTCCGCTCACGCAGCCGAGCGCGCAGCCCGCGGGCACTGGCGTCGGGATCCACCGGCAACAGCACCAGGGTCCCCTCGGGCGTGTTGGACCCGTCGATGCCGGCGTTGGCGCAGACCAGCCCATGGTGGGTCTGGACCACCAGCGCCCACGGCGCGTCGACCACGACGCGCGTAGCTTGTTCTCCCGCCAGCCGCCGGCGGGTGGCGGCGAGGTCGGCGCCCGGAGGAATCGGCACCACCGCCCCTTCGGCTTTGCTGACGATCTTCTGTGCCACCACCACGACGTCGCCGTCGCGCAGCGTGGCGGCAGCGGCGATCAGGAAGCCGAGGTCGTCGCCCTCGGCCACCTCAGGCAGACCTCGGACCGGCAGGATCTGGATCACGCCAGCTCCAGGGCGGTACGGGCCAGTGCCTCGGCGACGTCGACGGTGTCCATGATGGTGTCGGTCACGGCGACCTTGGGTCCCTGTGCCGCGATCTGTTCCGCAAGGATCGCGTCGACGTCGTCGATGACCCAGCCGTCCAGAACGTCGGCATACAGCCGCGCCACTCCGACGGCGCTGACCTCGGCGCCGACGGCGGGCAGGAGACGGTCGGCCA
Source organism: Actinomycetota bacterium (assembly GCA_030858885.1). The sequence continues at coordinate 3,107 of JALZLC010000226.1, read as the reverse complement.
TCCCCCGCACGACGCGTCCGCCCACGATCGGCGAGATCCCCACCACGGCCGCGTGCCGCAGCGCGTTGCGGATGCCGGGTACCGCCAGGATGGTGCCGATCGACACGACCGGGTTGGACGGGCACAGCACCACCACGTCAGCCTGCTCGATGGCGGTCAGCACACCGGCTGCGGGCCGTGATCGCTCCGCGCCGGCGAGCCACACCCGCTCGACGCGGGGCTCGGCCCGCTCGCCGACCCACCATTCCTGAAAATGCAGCTCCCGCCCGTCGGAGGTCGCGATGCGCGTCTCGACGGAATGATCGGTCATGGGCAGCAGTGTGAACGGCAACTTCCACGCCGCGGCGATCTCGGCCGTCACCTGCGACAGCGAGGCCCCGGCTGCCAGGCGCTCGCTGCGCACGAGATGCGTGGCGAGGTCCCGGTCGCCGAGGGTGAACCACGACGGGCGTCCGTAACGCTGCGCCAGCTCGGTCGCCACTGCCGACGTCTCGTCCGCGCGCCCCCAGCCCTGCTCGGGATGCACCCCGCCGCCGAGCGTGTACGTAATGGTGTCCAGGTCGGGACTGACGTGCAGGCCGTGCAGCCGCAGGTCGTCACCGGTGTTCGCGATGACGGTCAGAGCCGATGGGTCGACGGCGCGCACCAGTCCGGCAAGGAAGCGCGCGGCTCCGACACCGCCGGCCAGCGCCACGACGTTCATCCCGGCACTGTAGTGGCCGTGGTGATGGGTCAGGGCGCCCAGCAGGTGCAGCGCCGGAGGCGTACGGTCAGGCGTCGGTATGCAGCGAAGCGGTCGGACACTGACCTGCGCGCGAAAGGAAGCCGATGTCCGAGGGTGCTGCACTGTTCGCTGCCATCGCCGCCGACGCGGCGGCGGTCGGCGACTTGGCTCGCCTGCGAGCGTTACTCGACGACGATCCCGACGGGGTGCGCGTGACCTTGCCGCCGAGCACGGGCATGCCGAGGTGGCGGCACTCCTGGGGTAGCGTCACGCCAGCGGCGTGGTGCGGAAGGGGCCAGGATGGCGGCGGCGACGAGCAGTCCCGGTGCGCTGGAGCGGCGGTTCGGCCTGCGCGAGCGCGGGACGAACGTCCGCACGGAGGTGGTGGCCGGGATCACCACCTTCATGACCATGGCCTACATCCTGTTCGTCAACCCGACGATTCTGGGTGGGCCGACCGGCCTGCCGTTCGCCCAGGTCCTGACGGTCACCGCGCTGGTCGCCGGGGTGATGACGATCGCGATGGGGGGCGTGGCCAACTACCCCTTCGCCATCGCCAGCGGCCTCGGCCTCAACGCCGTCGTCGCCTTCCAGCTCGTGGGGGCGCAAGGGCTGACCTTCCCCGAGGCGATGGGCGTCGTCGTCACCGAGGGTCTGCTCATCACCGCGCTCGTCCTCACCGGTTTCCGCGAGGCCGTCCTCAACGCCATCCCCCTGACGCTGAAGAAGGCCATCGGCGCCGGTATCGGGCTGTTCATCACCATCATCGGCTTCGCCAGCTCCGGCCTCGTCGTGCAGGGCGAGGGGACGCCGCTGACCCGCGGGAACGTGGACTCGGCCCGGATCGCCGTGTTCGTGGTGGGGCTGCTGCTCACCGCGTTCCTCGTCGCGCGGCGCACCAAGGGCGCGCTGCTGTACGGGATCCTCGGCACGACGCTGCTCGCCATCGCCGTCAACCTCGGCGCCGGCGGGCAGCTGTGGACGTCGGTCGGCCCGGGGGTGGCCCGGCTGCCGGCGCAGGTGGTCGCGCTGCCCGACTTCGGGCTGCTCGGGCAGTTCTCCTTCGGCTACCTGGCCAAGCTCGGCCTGCTGTCGGCGGTCCTGGCCGTCTTCACGCTCATGCTCGCCGACTTCTTCGACACGATGGGCACGGCCATCGCCCTGGGCAACGAGGCCGGCTTCCTCGACGAGCGGGAGCGGCTGCCAGGGGTCAACCGCGTCCTGCTGGTGGACTCGGTGGCCGCCGTGGCGGGCGGCGCGGCGTCCGCCTCCAGCGCCACCACCTACATCGAGTCGGCCAGTGGCATCGCCGAAGGCGGTCGCACCGGGCTGACCAGTCTCGTCACCGGCGTGCTGTTCCTGCTGGCACTGTTCCTCAGCCCCCTGGCGGGCGTCATCCCACCGGAGGCGACCGCCCCCGCCCTCGTCCTCGTCGGCTTCCTGATGCTGTCGGTGACACGGGAGCTGGAGTGGGACGACTACACCGTCGCCATCCCGGCGTTCCTGACCATGGTGACGATGCCGTTCACGTACTCGATCACCGACGGGATCGGCGCCGGCTTCGTGTCCTACACCGTCATCAAGCTGGCGACCGGCCGCTTCCGCGACGTCCACTGGATGATGGCGGTGGCCAGCGTCGCCTTCGTCGTCTACTTCGCGATCGCGCCGCTGTCCCGGCTGCTGGGCCTTGGCTGACCGACGCGGGTTCAGGGTCGGCGTCTCCCGGGTATCCGAGGACTCCCGCGCAGGAGCACGACATGGCCGAGCCCACCCGACCCGACGCTGACACCGGCGACGACGCCACCCCCGACCTCAAGGCGACGTACCCCGACATGGAGCACGCCCGCAAGGCCGTCAAGGGGCTCGAGCGGCGGGGCGTGGAAGGCGCGAACATCACGCTGCTCGGCGAGGCGGACGCCGTCAGCCACCGCACGGACAACATGGGCCGCGACGAACGCATGTTGAGCTACGCATGGCGTTCCGCGGTAAGCGGCTTCGTGATCGGTTCGGCCGTCGGGGCGGGGCTCGGCCTGCTCATGGGCGTGATCGTCTTCGGCTGGCTCAGCGGCGGGATGTGGGGGACGATCAGCGGTGGCGTTCTCGTCGGTGGCGGGCTCGGCGTACTGCTGGGCGCCATCGTGCGGCTTCCGCAGAGCGACGCGGGCCTGGCGGCGGTCGAGAACGAGGTCGACGGTCCGGTGGAGCTCGGCGTGCACACCTTGGGGGCGGACGAGCACGCTACGGCGCAGGAAGCGCTCGCAGCGCAGGAGCCGGCGGAGATCGCCACCGTCGAAGGCGACGTGCGGGGAGCGCATCATGGCTCTGAGGAACCGGAAGCCTCCATGAGCCCGCCCCCCACGCGCCAGGAGCCCCGTCCCACCCC
>JALZLC010000223.1 GCA_030858885.1 Actinomycetota bacterium | reverse complement strand
CGGAAGCTAGGCTTGCGGCTTGCGCTCGCCAGGGAAACGGCGCCGCCCTCGCAACTGAGCGACATCGGCTGGCCGCGACCAGCGCACTTCACATGTGCGTCACACCGCCGCGAACCGGCGTCCGTTCGAGGGCCGGCAGACGCCCGGACATGCCGAGTTGAGGACGTTGGGTGCAGGTGCTTTTGCTGCGGGTCGGTCTCCAACCGATCGAGGCCGCCGCCGTTTGGCCTTCACCCGCTTGTCGGCTGCTCGGCACCGTGTCCCGCAATGGGGACCTCCATGAGAACCGTCACCGGACAGGGCTTGCGGGACATGCCCGCTGACTTGCTGTGCTGACCTGGCTCTTTCTCGATGCGGGTTCCTCTTATGGGCACCGGTTCGACGAACAACCAGATTCGCTCGCTCGCTCCAGCGACCTCTACTTCTCGGCAGTCGGTGACGCGTGTTCGATGATCCGGCAGACCTCGCCGGAGGCCAGCGCCTGGTCGGCGGCGTCGCGGCGGGTGTGGGTCAGCCCGGTGCGAAGCTGGCGAAGCTCGGTGATGGTGCGGTCGACCTCGGCTATGCGCTGGTCCAATAGTCGCAACACGTGCTGGCAGGGCGCGGTGCCGCCACGGCGCAGGTCGAGGATGTCGCCGATCTCGTCCAGGCGTAGGCCGAGGGTCTTGGCTTGGCGGATGAAGCGCAGGGTGGTCAGGTCCTCGTCGCTGAACAGCCGGTAGCCGGCCTCGGTGCGCTCGGCGGGCGGGAGCAGGGCCTTGGCCTCGTAGAGCCGGATCGCTTTCGGGCTCAGTCCGGTGGCTCGCGCGGCTTGTCCCACGGTGAAGAGTTGATCGTTCATCGCCTGCCTCCAGCAGTCAGAATACGTCGCTTGACCTTGCCCTAGGGGCAAGCTCGTAGCGTCGGCGCACAGGCGGGAACGATCAGCTGCGGTTCGGCCGTGGCGGGTGAGGAGACGTGATGGGTCAGGTCGTGGTGCTGCAGGTGACGGGGATGGACTGCGGGGCCTGTGAGCGGCGACTACAGACCGTGTTGGGCCGCCTGGACGGGGTCGGGCAGGTGGATGCCGATCACAGCATCGGGCAGGTGCGGGTCCGCTTCGACGCCGCCCGGACCAACGCCGCCGTGCTGACGCGGGGGGCAACCGAACGAATCGAGCAGGCCGGTTTCGATGTCACCGGTGCCGCGGAGGAGGCCACGTCGTGAGCGTGGATACACATGCCGGTACCGAGTTGTGGGCCACCGAGACCTCCACGGAACCTGGGCAGGCCCGGATTCGGGCGCGGATCGCGGGGCTGCACTGCTCGCTGTGCACCGGCACGATCGAGAAGGCCCTGGGCCGCATGGACGGGGTCGGACAGGTGGCGGTGAGCCTGACCCACGAGCAGGCGCTGGTCGACTACGACCCGGACCGGGTTCGCCCGGAGGCGATCCTGTCCACGTTGCGGGACATCGGTTATGACCTCTACGACCCGCGCAAGTTGCGTCCGTTCGAGGAGGAAGAGGCTCGGCTGGTCCGGGAGGGCCTGCGCCTGCTGGCCGCGATCGCGGCGAGCCTGACCGCGATCGGGCTAATCGCCGCCGTGACCGGCATCTGGTCGGTCCTGGTGCCCCTGTCCGTGGTGGTGGTGATGGTTCCGGTCGGCTACGCGATCCTGCGGCCGGCCGGGCACGTCAAGGCGGGGGCGGGGGCGGCCGGGATCGTGATGCCCGGGTTGGCAGCGCTCGTGTTGCGCGCCACCGGCGTGCTGCACGGTCCGTTGATCGGCTGGCTGGCCGGTGCGCTGGCGCTGGCCGTGGTGGTGGGGGTGGCCCGCCACATCCTGCGAATGGCCTACGAGTCCGCCCGGCGCGGCATCCTCAACCAGCACGTGCTGCTGGAGATCGGGGCGTTCGCCGGTATCGCCGGCGGCATCATCGGGCTGACCGGTGCCTTTCCCGGCTTCCCCACCGCGGCGTTCTTCGCCGTGGCGGTATTGATTGTGAACTACCACATCTTCTCCGAATGGCTGTCCCTGCTGGTCAAGACCCGCTCGAGCCAGGCGGTGAAGAAACTTCTCGACCTGCAGCCCGACCTGGCCCGGCTGGTTCACGACGGCACCGAGACTGAGGTACCGATCGAGCAGATACGTCTCGGTGACTTGGTGCGCATCCGGCCCGGGGAACGCGTCCCGGTCGACGGGCGGGTGGCCGAGGGCTACTCCACGCTGGACATGGCGCTGGTGACCGGCGAACCCGTCCCGCAGGAGAAGAGCAGCGGCGACACCGTGGTCAGCGGGTCGCTCAACGGGGCGGGCACCTTGCTGATCGAGACCACCGCGGCGGCCTCGGAGAGCTTCCTAGCCCAAGTGGTACGGCACGTCGAGGATGCCCGCGCGCTGAAACCCGGCATCCTGCACCTGGTCGACAAGATCCTGCGGGTCTACACCCCCACCGTGCTCACCATCTCCGCGCTCGCGCTGATCGGGTGGCTACTCGGCAGCGTTGCGGTCACCGGGACGCCCGACGTGCAGCGGGCGGTGTTCGCGGCGCTGAGCGTACTGGTCATGGGCTACCCGTGCGCGCTTGGGATCGCCGCCCCACTGGCCATCGTGCGCGGTGCCGGTGAGGCCGCCGACCTGGGCATCATCATGCGCACCGGCGAGGCCTTCCAGACCTTCCGCACCGTCACCCACGTGCTGCTGGACAAGACCGGCACCCTCACCCTGGGCCGGCCCGCGCTGCAGGCTTTGCGACCGGTGCCCGGCGTGGAGCCCAACGAGCTGCTCGCGGTGGCCGCCGCGGCCGAGCGCCACTCCGAACACCCCCTCGCGCGAGCGGTCGTGGACGCCGCGAACGACCGGGGCCTGGAACTACCGCAGGTGGAGGACTTCGAGTCACACACCGGATCCGGGGTCCGCGCCCGGGCCGCCGGCCGCGACGTGCTGGTGGGCCGGCCGGGCCTGCTCACCGAGGCGGGCATCGACCTGGCCGCGCTGACCGCCCGGATCGACCAGCTGGAGGCCGCCGGGCACACCGTCATCGTCGTCGCCGCCGACAACCAGGCGCTGGGCGCGATCGCCTTGGGTGACGAGCTGCGCCCCGACGCCGCCGACGCGGTCACCGCGATGCAACGGGCCGGACTGGACCCGGTGCTGGTCACCGGCGACAACGAGCGCGCCGCCCGCCGCGTCGCCGAGCAGCTGGGCATCACCGAGGTCCGCGCCGGGGTGCGCCCCGAAGGCAAGGCCGAGATCATCCGCGAGCTGCAGGCCGACGGCACCCGGGTCGCCATGGTCGGCGACGGCATCAACGATGCCCCCGCCCTGATGCAGGCCGACGTCGGCATCGCCGCCGGCGGCACCGACATCGCCGTCGAGTCCGCTGACATCGTGCTGCTGCGCGATGAGGTCACCGCGGTGCTCGACGCCCGCGACATCAGCGGCCGCTCCTACCGACGCACCCGGGTCAACGTCGGGCTCGCGTTCACCTTCAACGGCATTGGCATCCCCCTGGCCGCAACCGGGCTGGTCTACCCGGTGTGGGCCATGGTCGCCATGGCCGCCTCCGTCACCGCCATCTTCATCAACTCCCTCGGCACCCGGCCGTCGCTGCTGTTCCAGGCCATCAGCAGCGTCGGCCAGCAGGGACCAAGCGACGAGGCCGACGAGCACCAAGACGCCATGAACCGCGCCGCCTGATGGGCCAAGTGCGGGGTGGGCCGGGCCCCACGCGCCGCCGCCCCGACGAGTTCACCGGCTACCGCGTCGACGTCGACACCGACCCCGATACCCCGCCCCGGCTGGGAGATCTCACACCACGACTTCCTCAGCCACCCGCACCCCGAGCGGGTCTTCCTCGGCGACGGCACCCCGCCCGAGGGCGTTGCCAGAGCTGACCGAGGCCGCGCGGGACACGCTGCAGCGCTGGACCCGGCGCCTGAAGCCCCTGCTCGGTGAGCTCAGCGTGGCTTGCCGGGCAATGCCTGCAGGTAGTTCCTCCAGGCACCGGCCCCGCCAGTGCGGTCGTCTCCCGGCGCCGAAGGCGACCGATCACGAGGTACCAGCGGCTCGTTCGCGGTGTGTCCGACCGGCGAGGTGCTCGGCTGGAACGACGATGCTTCGTCGGCCAAGCCGCAGACCGACTGGGACGGTCCGGTCGACCGTGAGGAGCTCATCGACTC
>JALZLC010000212.1 GCA_030858885.1 Actinomycetota bacterium | reverse complement strand
GGTGACCCACAGCAGCACGGCCACGCCGAGCAGCAGTCCCAACACCCCGCCGACCAGCGGCTGGATGGGATCCGACGATGATGGCCTGGCAGCGGACTTCACGAGGCGACTCCGGTCAGACGGCCGTGCGGTTGTCGCTCATGGCGGCGTTGGTGTCCACGATGGCCAGCTCGGCGTGGCCGAGGCGGTGCTGGACCAGGAAGGAGCGGTCGGCGATCTTCCACAACGCCACGCCTTTGCCGAGGCCGGGCAGCAGGCGGGCTTCGGTGTCGGACAGGCCCAACAGTTCGCGGGTGGCGGGGACTTCGCTGTCGGACTGGCCGTACACCACCCGGGTCTCGACGTCGTGGATCAGCCCGCGGGCCAGGCGCACCTGTTCGGAGTCGGCGTGCCCGGCGGCGTCAAGGTCGGACAGGCGGTGCAGCACCGCGCAGTACTGCACCCCGTACTGGCGCGCCAACTTCCACGCCTGCTGCATCCATCTGGCCACACCGAGGTCGGCCAGCACCCGCCAGGCCTCCTCCATCACCACGATGCGTTTGACCCCGTCGTGGGCCGACAGGCGGGTCTGCAGCCAGGCGGTGGCGCAGGTCATGATCAACCCCAGCGCGGCGTCGGAGATCTGTGACAGGTCCATCACCACCAGGTCGGCGGACACGTCCAGCCCGTTGGTGGTGGGGCCGTCGAACATGCCGGCTAGGTCACCGTGGACCAGCCGCCGCAACGCCAACGCCACCGCCCGCGACTCCCGCGCCGCCTCCGCCCGGTCCACCTTGAGGGCGCGGGCGGCGTCGTCGCCGGGCGCAAGCAGCTCGTCAACTAGGTCAGGCAGCGTCGGCGTCACCGACCGACCCACACCCAGGGCGCGCAGCGCCTCGTAACAGGCGGCGTGCTCCCAAGCTTGCAGCGGCCGGGTCAGCGCCTGCTCGGCCAACGCGGTGGCCAACGCCAGCTGCCTGCCAAACGTCGCCCGCGCTGACTCTTCTTGGGCGAGGGTGCCGGGGTCCAGCGGGTTGAGGCGCAGCCGACCGCCGGGACGCAGCCGCAACGGGGTGGCCCCGACCGCGTCGCACAGCGGCCCGTACTCGCCTTTGACGTCGAACACCTGGGCTTGGCGGCCGAAGGTCAGCTGCCGCCACAGGTAGGACTTTACGAACGTGGACTTGCCGCGTCCCAACTGGCCCATCACGATCATGTTCGGCGAGCCGATCAGCCCCGCCTCGTAGGCCAGGAACGGGTCGTAGGCGAACGCCGACCCGTACAGATCGCGACCGATATACACCCCAGCCGCGCCGAGGCTGCCGCCGGCGATGAACGGATAGGCGGCCTGCAGGGTCGCCGAAGTCACCCGATGGGCGGGCGGGGGGCGGAGCGTCACGACGAAGTCTCCGCCAGGCGGGTGTGGTGACCCACGGCGGCGAACACATCCAGGCCCAGCCGCGGCGGCAGCGGGGTCACCGTAGCCCGCGGCACAGCGGCAAGGTGTACGTGAACGCTAGGTCCTGCTCGCCGGTCATGCGTCGCAGCTCCAGGCTGGAGCGCTGGGCGGCGGCCACGACCTCAGCGCAGGCGGCGTCCAGCTCGGCGACGCTGGCAGCGGTGACGGTGACGTAGCCGGAGAAGCGGAAGTCGGCATAGCCCTCCTGCAGCTGTGCGGCGCGCCGGTCGGTGTTCTCGTGCTCGCGGCTCTTTCGGTGAGAGGTCAGGAAGCCCTTGGACTCACGAAGGTGCGCTTCGGCCAGGTCGGTGGTGCGGGCGTGCTCGACCTCACGGATGGCCTTGCCGGTGCCGATCGGCTCCATCGTCACGCTGACCGTCCGGGTGGCGTCGGTGGCGAGCAGCAGCGGGGCCAGAAAATCGGGCCCGACGATGGCACGCGGCCATTCGGCGACCCAGTAGGTCGCGTGCACCGCGGAGTCAGTCCGGTAGGTCCGCCAGGTCGCCTCGGCCGCCAGCGGCCAGGCGTTGGCGGGATCGACGCCGGCAGCGTCGGGGTGATGCAACGCGCGTTGTGCGAGGCCGGTGCGGGCCTGCGGGTCGGCAGCCAGCCGGAGCGCCCGGGCGGTCATGCGCGGGGTCAGCCCGCCGGCGACCGGGTGCAGGTCAGCGCGCAGCAGCTGGCCCTCCAGCCTTCGCAGCTGGTCGACGAGGATGCGGCAGGCGGCCTCGTCCTTGGACAGGCCGGGCTGGCGCATCAACTTGCCGGCTCGCCGCGGGGAGATCTGCACGGCGAGCAACACGTCATGTTGAGTCGACACCGGTCCGGCGTCGTCGAGGACCTCCAGGTAGGAACGGGCCATCGCTGACGACAGCGGCACGGCGATCCGGGCGCGCAGGTCACGCCCAAGCGCGTCGCCGTCATCGGGAGCGGTGCGCTCCAGCCATTGGACCCGTTCGATCGGAGAGGCCTCGCCGCCGAAGCTGCGCAGCACGCTGTCCCAGCCCGCCAGCAGCCGGGCTTTCTCCGACGACTCGCGCAGCGCAAACGCCTCGCCGGCGACGGCGAGCAGGGCGGTGTAGGTGTCGCCACGGCGGTCGGCTATGACGCCGATCTGCCCGCCCAAGGCCGCCTCGGCAGCCAGAATCTCCACGCCCTGCAGGGTGGGCGGCAGGTCAGCCGTGGCCTCACCGGCACTGGAATGACCGCGGCTGGGGACGTCCGACTGGAAGCGGTGAGCGCCTGACAGCCGCTGCCTCGCCCACCGCAGGGTCACCGGAGCCCACTCATCAAGGGTGCGATCGGCGACCGGCAGGAAGCACACCAGCGCTGCGGCCGCAGCCACCGCGAAGGCGACCGGGAGACTGGCCGGCGCTGGGACGCGGGCCAAGACGGCCAGAACGACAATCAGCGAGGCGCCTAGGACGGCGACCTGCGAGCCGCGCAGGCCCAGCAGCAGGGCGCGGCGGTCCAGCGGCCCAAAGACGTAGCGGGGTTCGGACGACATCAGCGGTCCCCCTCACGGGTTGACGGCGGCGGAGAGGGCAGAGGCCTCGCGGGCTGTGCGATGGGTGCCTCGGCGGCCGGTTGAACCGACTGCGACCGGGCGGCCCTCGCATCACCGCTACGTTGCGGCTGTGCCACCGACCCGGTGGCCGCCGATGGGCTGGCGATGTCGCCTTGTCGACGCGGCGGCTGGTTGGTATGTCCGCCGACGTCGTTGTCGGATCGCTCGGCGGTCGCTGCGGCTTGACCCTCTCGGCCAGCGGACGGAGACGAGTCGCCGGGCTGGCCCTGGTAGCTGGCCCGGTCGCTCGCCTGTCGGCCGACACGACCTGGCGTCGCTGCGGCCGCTCCGACCAGCCCCACGCCGCCAGCCCCGGCCACACCCGCCGAACCTCCGGCGGTCGCCAGCGCCGGCTTGGCTGTAGCCATGCCGCCGGCGGTGCGGTCGCGCATGATGCGCCCATAGACACTGGCCGCCGACCGGCGTGCGTCGGGGACCGGTACCGGCGACGTCCGCCCCTGGGTGGCGCCGGTGAACGCGGCCGCCACGTCGCCGCCGGCGACGTCGGCCAGGCGGAACAGCACCAGAGGCGAGAACGCGGCCATCAGCATCAACGCCGCCCCCGTGATCACCCCGGCGAACCCGGCGCCTCCTAGGTTGCCCAGCGCGGCGGCGGCCAGCGCGAACACGGCCACGATGACGAACTTGGAAAGGATCAGCGCTACCACGGTCTTGACCAGGCGGGCGAACCAGGAGCGGGTCGCCGGCCATACCAGCGCCGCGAAGCCCAGCGGCAGGAAGAACGTGGCCACGTAGATCCCAGCGGTGCGCAGCACCAGCTCGACCCACACCGCGAACGCGCCCAGCGCGATGATCACTGCGGCGATGAACGCTAGGAACAGCGGCAGTTCCGGTGCGGCGTCGCCGGCGGGGCTGTGCAGCGCTCGTGAGACGGTATCGAGGAAGGCCTGGATGTCGCCGCGCATGCTGTCCAGGAACAACGAGCTCATCCAGTCGGTGACGTCGAGGCCGATATCGGTCAGCGGGATCGCGATGCCTGTACCGATCCCGGCGGCTGGCAGATACACCAGGTAACAGCGGGCCAGCGAGGACCAGTCCTGGCGCAGCACGGCCGTGATCGTGGCGACCATCAGCAGCGGCAGGACCAGCAACACCGCCAGGCTCGCCATGAGGCCGTAGGAGCGACCGAACCAGCCGCCGGTTAGTGTCGGCCGGGTCGAGGAGTCCATCAGCGACACGAGCTTGCGCAGCAGCCAGGTCGCCCCGCCGACCACCCAGTCGTACAACTGCTCGAACATTCCGCTGGTGGCCATGCTCAGCCCGGCGCCGACGGCGTCGCCGACCCGGTCGCGGGCGGCGGCGGCGACGCATCGGGGCAGCACGTTGCGCACCCCCCGGCAGTCTTGCTCGCCCACCGCCGCCTCGGCCGCTGACTCGGCGTCTCCCGGCGATCCGTCGCCCCCCGGGGGGACGGCAGCCCAGGCTGTCGCTGTGCTGATCGACAGCGCCGCCAGCATCATCAGCAGCGCGGTAAGGCTGCGAGCAGCCGCCGTCACAGCGCGTCCCGAGGCTGCAGTGTGAACGGCAGGAAGTCGTTCATCGCCGGCGCGGCGTCACCCGCCACACTCGGGGTGGGACCCTCGGTCCCGTGGATCCCGGTCACGGTCCAGTCACCGTTGGACCACTCCAAAGTCAGCGTGTCGGTGGACCAGCGCACCTGCGTCCGCTCGGCGACACCCTCACCGACCACGACCAGCCACACGCTGACCTGCGCTCGGTCGCCGGTGAACGCGTCAACGCGGTAGCCCAGCGGCTGGATCCGCTGGGCGTAGCCCGGATCGTCGACCAGGTCGCCGCCGTCGGGGAAGCCGGCCAGCTGTGCCTCGGCCAGCGTGGGGGCCATGAACACCGCCAGCGCCTCGCGGGCCGTATCAGGGTCCAGCAGACGCTTGTCGCCGAAAACTGAGGTGAACGTGGCGGCTGCCGCGACCGCCCCCTCCTGCGAGTGGGCGTAACCGACCGGCACCCCTTGCTCGACCCGGTTCGGTCCGGGTCCAGCGGACGCCGTCCTGGGCTTGCCGGTCGACGGTGCCAGCGACAGGCCAGCCGCTACGCCGACGGTGAACACCAACGCCACGACCCCCGCGGCCACCGTCACCGATCGGGACGGCCGCCGCCTGCCCGCGATGGGAGCGAGTAGATCAGTGGGCGGCTCTCGCGCCGGCGCAAGAGTCGCCACGAGGAGTTAGATCCCGGAGCCGGCGGTGAAAAAGAAGTTCACCAGCGCCGCCGAAGCACCGATCAGCGCGGCGCCGAGGGCGCCGCCGAAGACCATGCTCTTGCCGTTGCCCACCGCTCCGTAGTTGCTCGAGCGGCTGCCGATGGCCCAGAAGGCCGCGCCCAACAGCACCGCTGCCAGGCAGGCCAGCAAGGCCCAGAAGCCCAGCCCGTTGACGAGGGAGGCAAGCTTGCCGCTGCCCGGGAGCGCTGAGGCGTCGGGCCGAAACGACACCCTGTTCTGCTGGGCCAGCACCAGCGTGACCAGGATCATGCGAAGGTCCTTTCTCGGGCGGGGACAACCCGCGGGTGGGAGGAAGCGGTGCTACGTCGTTGTGGCGGCTGGGCGAAGCCGTCTGCCACCGCGGCGGCGAGGCGCAGGTATGCGTCTCGGGTGGCGGGCCGCAGCCGGGCCAGGTCGGTGTTGCCGCCGGCGGCCAGTTGCGCGTCGAACGGGACCGCCACGACGGCGCGGCAGCGGGCGGCGAAGTGCCCGGCCACCTGATCCAGGTCGACATCGCTGCGGCCAGCGCGGACGCTGTTGAGCGCCGCGACAGCGCCGGCGACCAGCGCGGCGTAGCCGTGGGCGTCCAGCCAGTCCAGCGTCGCGGCCGCCACCCGCGCGCCGTCCAGCGAGGGGGACAGCACCACGACCAGCTGGTCGGCTTCGGCCAGGATCCCCTGCGTCGCCGCGTCCAGGATTCCGGTCCCGGTATCGCACAACAGCAGGTTGTAGTGGCGGTCCAGCGCCGCGATCGCGGCGGCGTAGTCGCCGTCGTCCAGTGCGCGGGTGACCGCCGGGTCGTCGTCAGAGGCGACGACCTCCAGACGACTGGGCGCCTGCGACGTGAAGCGGCGCACCTCGCTGTAGCCGGCAAGGCGGTCGGTGGCGGCCAGCAGGTCGGTCACTGTGGCGGCGTTCTCGCGAACCACTCGGTGGCCGAGGCTGCCTGCGTCGGGGTTGCCGTCGAGTGCCACCACCCGGTCACCACGATGGGCGGCTAGGGCGTGGCCCAGCAGCAGCGTGACGCTTGTCTTGCCGACCCCGCCTTTGCGCGACACCACCGCGATCCGCCGCGACCCTTCGATTGGGCGGCGGATCCGCTCGACCAGCCGCGCGGCGGCCGCCTCCGCCGGCGAGGGACCTAGGTTGACCGTCCCGGCGGTTAGCCGGTGGAGCGCCCGCCGCCATCCCCCTGCCGGCGCCGGAACGGCCGGGCGCAGCATCCGCTGCTCCGTGAACGCCGCCGCGGTCGGCGCCGGCGACTCCTGCCGCTGAGGCTCGGGCCCTCCCGCAGTCGCCAAGGGGGCCGTGGCCACCGTCAGCGACGTCGCCGTCGCGTCCGCCGGCGAGTCGGCGGGGGCCAACAGCGGCACCGGCGCATCCAGGCCGGTGTCTGCTGCGGTCATGGGTTCGTCCATCACGCCTCCGGTCAGCCTCTGGTCGCTCCTACCTTGCCAGATCCACATCCTTCACACAAGCATCCTCATCTGTAATGATCTTCATATGGCTGTTGACAAGGCACCGTCGCAAGGCTCGGACAACGAGTTTCTGAACACCCAGGAGTGCGC
>JALZLC010000209.1 GCA_030858885.1 Actinomycetota bacterium | reverse complement strand
CACTTCCGCATGCCGTGGCGTGGGCTGCGGGATCCATGCCGCCTCCGCGGACAGCCACTCGGTCACCACGCTCCACGCCATGTCAGGATCAAGCGGTTGGCGAGCGGCCCGGGGATGGGTCGTGACGCGAACGAACGCGGACAGCGACTGCCAAGGCAGACCAACCCGTCGAGGGCCGTTGAGCTGAGCGGTCAGCCATCGCCTCGTGCGGTCGTGGAAAGGGCTATCGGCATCGACCGCGAACAGCAGCAGGTTCGCATCGACAAGCATCAGGGGTGATCTGGTCCGTCCAGCTGTTCCAAGGCCTCGGCGACGTTAGTCACGTCCACCCGCAGGCCGAGATGATGCGTGCGCTGCTCGAACGCTGCGCGTTCAGACTTTGCTTGCAGGCCAGCCCTGACCAACGAGTTGACCGCTTCGCTCAGGCCGACGGCGCGCTGCTTTCGCAGCGCATCGACCGCTGCGGCCACATCACTGTCGAGCACGACGGTCGTTCGCATCAGGTAAAGGCTACACCGTGATGACACGACACGTGCATCGCGGTGCGCGCGAAGTGCTACAGCGGCAGAATGTCGGCGTAGACGATGCGGTCGCGTAGGGCGACCCGGCCGCGGATGACCTCGACGACGGCCGGATCGTCGGGGTCGGCGTCGGTCGGGAGCCGCTCATGCTCGGTCACCAGCAGCCGCAGCTCGCCGGGTTGAGGCTGCGTCTCACCCGCCGGCAGTGACACCTCGCCGGACCACACGACGCCATCGCCGGCACGAGTCGCCGTCAGCTCGACCGGGTCGGCGGCCGGATCCCAACCGAGGTCGCCGGGGATGTCTGGGTTACGCCGCTGCACGGTCACCGTCACACGCCGCGACCAGCCCAGGTCCAGCGGCGCGCCCTCGGCCGTGTCGGCGGCGGGGGTGATCACGTTGGTGCCAATCACCCCTGCGACGGTCACGCGCACCGCCCCTTCGCCGGGGACCACCGTGGCCGTGCGGTCGGCCGGCAGCTGGGCGAAGTCGGCGACGACCACCGGTGACAGCTCGGCACCGGCGATGGAATGGGGCTGATAGCGGGCCAGGGCCAGCCGCACGAACGGGAAGTAGGCGGCGCCGGCTTCGATCTCCAGGTCGCAGTACCACAGCCGCCGTTCGGCGTTGTAGGCAACGGGATGCCCGGCCACCGACACCAGCCGACCTTCGGGTCCCAGCTCCTCCAGCCACAGATCGGCTCCCCGCGTCACCGCAGGTGATCCGAAGTGGTCAAGGGTCGGACGCGCGCTGGGCAGCGGCCGCGACGCCCAAATGGGGTCGGCGCCCCAGCTGGTGACATACGGCGCCACCGGGTCGGCCAGCAACAGCCAGAACAGCGGGGGATCGAGCAGGTCCCAGCGCTCGCGCAAGCGCCGCGCGACAGGCTGCGCCGCAATCTCGTCGGGCAGACGCTCCAGCTCGCGGCGAAGCAGCTGCACCTGCACCGCACGGTCCAAGCCGAGATGGCGTTGCTCGGCGACGGTGTCGGCCAGCCAATGCAGGTCGTCACGCAGCTCTTCCACCTCTCGAGGTTCCAAGCCAGGGAGCCGAGGCAGTGGCTGGCGCTGGCGGACGACCACGCCGAGCAGTTCGCCGTCGCCCGACGAGTACCACGGCCGCTCCAGGTAGACCCGCAGACCGCTGTGCCGACGGCTGACGGCGGATCCGTCCTCGCCCGGCTCCACCTGCCAACGGAACGTCGGGACGATGTACAGCACCTTCGGGGTGGCGGGTCGCGCGGAGCTGGGCACCTCGATCTCGCGCGCCTGGCCGGTGCGGGTGATGTTCGCCAGGTCAGTGGTGATCTCGGAGGGGAAGTACTCACGGAAGCGAGTAGTGGCCACCGGCGTGTAGCGCACCGTGCGATGCTTGGTGTCGCCAAAGTCGTGGCGCGCACGGTGCTGGGGCAAGGCGGCGGGCATCCGCGCGATGTCGTCTCGCCCGACCAGCGCCGCGTCCTCATCGGTGTCGACGCGCAGGTCGAAGGCGTGCGCTCGGCCTTCGACCCGTGTGGGACCGGGATCGGGCAACAGATCCAACGGCTCGGACCACTCGGCTCCGACATCGAGGCGGATGCTGCTTTTCGCCGAGTTGTGCACCGCACCCTCGAACCAGGCGAAGGTCTCGCCGAGCAGGCGGCGGGGGGTGAGGTCCTCAGGGATGTCGGGCACTGCCAGCGGCCGCTGGACGGCGTGGACGAGCGTCATCTCGTCGAACGGCGTCAGCATCCACAGCTGCCCCCGTTCCGCGGCACCCTGCAGCCGCGCACGCGCGTCCTCGCTCATCCAGTCCCAGATGGCCAGCTGCGCCAGTCCCTCGCCGTCGACCAGGCTGCTGATCCGCACGGACGCGACCTCGGCCTGTGGCAGCTGCACCGTCAGCACCCCGTCCGGCCCGATCTCGGGCGGGCCCGACCCTCCTACAACGCGCAGCCGGAAGGGCACGGGCTCCGGCCAGTCGCCGTTGAAGACCACGCGCAGTGAGTCGTCGGGGTCAACGCCGGGAAGGCCACGGAAGCCGATGCCGATCGCCAGCGGGTCCGGCAGGTACGGCAGGAGCAGCTGCTCGGTGGTGTGCAGCACGTACTGGCCGGGGGCCAGCGCACCACCGCGGGGCAGGGTTTCCAGCGTCGGTGGGGGCGGCAGTCCCTCGGCGAGCAGCGCGCGTGGTGTGACCAGCTCGATGCCGGTCACCGGGATCGTCGGCTGGCCGGTCGCGAGGTCGACGATGAAGCGGTCGAGCAGGGTGCCTTGCTCGCGGCGCGCGACCCGCAACGCCGCCAGGGGGTCACCCCCGGGCCCAAAGGCCTGGTCGAAGCGCCCGTGGAGCTCGGCGGTGGCTTGCGAGGCTTTCGGTGGTGCCAGGTGCCGCTCGTTGGCCGCCGCGTAGGTGTGGTCGTAGCCGGCCAGCGCCGCCTGCACCGCCACCGACGCCGCGTACTCGGCGGGGGTGACGCCGGCGTCGCTGCGAATGACCATCCGCAGCAGGGACTCGCCTTCGGTCAGGCGGGTGCGTAGCACGACCGTCGGTGAGAGCACGGGGTCGAAGCGCAGGTAGGGCTGCGGTTCGGTCACCCGCTGGTCGTCGACGAGGCGCGTGCTGTTGCCTGCCAGGTCGGCGGCGCGGGCCCGCAGCCGGTAGCTGCGGCCGTAGCGCAGGCGCGGCAGTGAACCGTCGACGGCCGTGAACGCCACGGTCATGCCGAAGCCTTGGCTGGCTCGGTCACCCTCCGCACGCGGCTCCTCGCCGTTCTCGGGCGAGCCGATGGCCAGGCCAGGGCGGGGAGCGCTCAGGCTCCACCCATCCCACCCGAACAGGGCCTCATGCAGGTACAGCGGCGGGGTGGGATCGACGGGTCCCGGCGCCTTCGAGGTCGTTGAGGCGCCCTTGACGTAGCCCTCGTCGTCCACGGTCAGGTCCGCCACCTCGTCGCTGTCGAAGCGATAGTCGCCGCGGCGGGCATGCAGCGACCGCCACTGTCCTGTGGCGTCGTCGTGGACGTCGACCCGGTAGCCGCGGGCCACGTCGTCGGCGTACAGGACAACCTCGTCGCCGCCCAGCCCTTGATCGAGCTCGCGGGCCCGCTCCAGCAGCGTGCGAATCCTGTCGGCGCGGCTGGCGCGCGTCACGGTAAGGCCGGCGCTGCGCAGCGACGGGACGCTGCTGGCGGCGGGTGTGACCGTGGTGTGGTTGCCTTCGTCCAGCAGCCGTTCGAGGTTGACGGCGAAGTCGGCGACTTTCAGCGCCGCACCGTCGACGTCGACGGTGTGCACGTCGAACAGCTCACGCTCCTCGATGCGCAGCATGCCGTGTACGACATCGCCGTCGACCCGCTCGCGTGGTGCGGGCCAGAAGCCATCGCCGTCGAAGTCATACGCGGTCCAAGGGGACGCGAGCGGGACGTTCAGCGCCGACAGCTCGTCGATGTTCGCTACGACCCGGACGACAGAAGACTCGGGGATGCGGTCGGCCAGGCGCACCCTGAGGTCGACGACCAGACCGAGACGTCTCAGCAGCTCGGGATAGTCCCCGAGATGGCTGAGCCGGGTGTGGAAGTCCGGCGTGGACTCGGGGGGTCGCGGGGCGGTCATCTCCGGGTCAAGCGGCCCGTAAGGTTCGCGCTGCTCGGAGCGGTTGTAGAAGCGCGACGCCGAGGCGAAGGCGATGACCTCGTGCGGCACCGTCGCGGCGGCCGCAGGGTCGTCGAGCAGGCTGTCTCGCCGACGCTCGGAGAGGGTGCGAGGGTCGTAACGCTCCCGGGGGTTGCGGTAGCGCCGGCGCAGCTCCTCCAGGTCCTGGCGACCCCGCCCGAACTGTTCCAGATGCTGGTCGATGCGCGCCTGTTCGCCGAGCGTGGCGCGCAGTCGCTCAAGGGGCCCCCCGCGGCTGTTGTCGGGGAAGTCGGTTGCTGCCTGCTCGGCCACCGTGGTGTACAGCTCGCGCACGAACCCCGCGACGCTACGGGTGGGGAAGGAGCGCAGCGCCCGTTGCGAGCGGTCGATGAACTCGTGTCCCTCGACGGGAGTCTCGGGCGGCAGCAGCGCTGCCCACAACCCGGAGTCGGCCACGTCGGGGTTGTGCTCGGCGTCCAGATGCAACCGGTCCCAGGTGACCTCGACGGCGAACCTGGCCTGGCGCAGCTGCCGCGGCCAGTCGACGAAGTCCGCAAAGTCGCCCAGGTGCGCCTCGGCGCCTGCGGTGGCTAGCCGTGGGGAGACGAGCACCGACAGGCGCAGGATGCCGGAGTCGTCGGGGTCGACGCCGTCGGGTAGCGCCGTCCACAGGATGGTCTGGCTCAGCGGCATTGTCAGGCCTCCGCGAACGCCCGGCAGTAGTGCTCCCACGGCGAGGGCTCGGGCGCGTCAGGGTCGGGGTCCATCAGCTCGGCGAAGGTGGGGTCGCCGTTGGCGCCGGCGAACTTGCGCTCACAGCTGATCTCGACCGACGTGGAGAACAGCGCGATGCTGATCTCGATGGTGAGCACCGCGCGGCCGGCGAGCTTGCCGGAGCTGAACTCGTAGGACAGGCCCAGGTACAGCTCCAGCGACGCCGACACCAGACCAAGGACGTCGACCTCGCCCCGCAGGCGGAAGTACCCCGTCAGCGAGGCGTCGTCGCCCTCCATGCGGAAGTACACGCCGGCCATCACCGACACGCCCCCGGACGCGACGCCCAGGTCGATCGAGACGCTGGCGCCGAACTCCAGCGCCGCCTCCAGGATGTGGACGCCGTTGGGGGTGATGGTGATGCCGAAGAACCCGCCGCCGCCGAACAGCGCGACGGTGAGCAGGAACGGGTTCTCGCGGGTGCAGAAGGAGAAGTTCGCCTGTAGCGGGTCGCCGACGAACGGGATGCGGAAACCAGCGCCGAGGCTGAGGTTCTCGAGACTGAAGATGCCCACCGCGAGGTTGGGCAGCCCCAGCGAGAACGAGGCGCTGATCCCTTCGGTGGTGATGTCGAGGTCGGGCGGATCGCTGAAGCCGTCGAGCGGGATGAGGTCTTTGAGCGACTCGACGAACGACAGGATCCCGACGAACTCGATGCCGCCGAAGATGACCTCGACGTCGGGCTTGCTCCCGGCCTTGGACCTGAACGCCAGCTTGTCGAAGTGCAGCACCAGCATGGTGGCCGGCGGCACCAGCCGCAGACTGAAGCGCTCCAGGGTGCAGGTGACGTCGGCGCCGGGCGTGCCGGCTCCCGGCCCGGCCGCGCCGCGGCCACCACGCAGCTCTACCGCCAGGCTCAGGCCTCGGGGGTCGTTGGGGACAAAGATCGCCGCGTCGGCGGAGGCTGGGAACGAGCGCAGCTGCGGCCGCCATTCCAGGCGGGTGTTGGCGAACAGCTCCGGCAGCTGCGCGCCGGTGGCCACGGCGTCAAGGGCGCTCAGCAGGACACCGACGGCGGCGCTTTCGAGGGTGGACTGGATCGGAGCGAGTCGAGCGCGCAGTTTGTCGGCGGCGCCGGCGGGCAGGCCGGCGGCCGACAGCGCCCCCTCCAAGGCGGCAGCCGCGGTCCGCACCGCACCGACATCGGCGGCGAGCTTGCCGTCGGGCAGCGGGGTGCGGGCGGTGAGGGCCGCGACGTCGGCGAGCACGGTGTTGACCGCCGCCTCGACGTCGTTGCGCACGCCGGACAACGTCGCCGGCAGATCCACCAGACTCGCCCGCAGCCGGTCGAGGTCGGACACGAAGGCCTCGACGGCATTGAGCGTTTCGGTGACGAAGCTGGGGGCCAGGTCGCCGGCGGCCAGCGACGCCTTCTCGATGACGTCGGCAAGCGAGAAGACGCCCAGCAGCATCGGGCTGGGTGCGCCGGCACCCCCGAAGAACTCGCCCGGGTCGAAGGTGCCGGCGGCGGCAACGTCGGTGTTGCCTGCGACCGGTCCCTTCAGCCGCGACAGACCCGAGACGTTGAGGTTGGGCTGCACCAGCCCGCCGGAGCGGTCGCCCTGCCCGCCGAAGTCCAGCGGCACGCCCCCGGAGACCTGCAGGAAGACCTGCCCAGGGTTGCCGGCGCCGTCGGCGCCGTGATCCAGATAGCGCTGGTGGTAGCCCACGGTGGCGGCGTCGGCGCGGCCGGTGAGCCGCTCGACCGCGGGCACGGCCACGCTGGCGGCGGTCATCTGTGGCAAGAACGGCGGCTCGCCCTCGCCGAGGTTGGCGGCGGTACCCGCGAACGTCAGCGTCTGCGTCGGGAAGGTGGTGTCGTCGGCGCCGGCCGGCGGCGCGAAGGAGACGCGCTGGCCCAAGGTCGGGCGGACGTGGCGGCCACTGGCCTGGTACTGACCGCTGATCTGGTCCGCGGGGGTGGTGTTGCCGCCGTCGACGAAGAGCAGCGGGGCGGTGAACTCGACCGCTCGGCCGGCCCGGTCGGTGCCAACCAGCCGGAAGGCGAACGGCTCGCCACCGACCGTGGGCCAGAACAAGTCCTGGCGCCGGTCGAACAGGTCATGCTCGGCCGGGTCGTCGAGGTCCGGCGTGGAGCGGGTCAGCACGCGGACGGAGCTGAACGGCAGGCGCCGGCGTGCGGCGTCAAAGCCACCGCCGTGATAGCTGCGATCGATCTGCCGCACGACGATGTAGTAGCGCTGGAACAGATACGCGATCGGGTCGCCGCCTTGCCAGCCCAGCTTGCGTTCGGTGATCTTGACCAGCGACGCGCGGTGCCCGAAGGGAAACAAGAAGCCGGGGTAGACGACCTTGACGTAGGCGTCGCGGCCCATCGGGGCGCGGTGCTCCCACTGCTCGATGATCGACACGCCGGAGGGCATGTCGGCCGGTTCCCATTCGCCGAGCAGGTCCAGCCAGGCGCCCAGCGACGACAGCATCAGCCGGCGGACCTCGACGGGGGGCGGATCGGTGCGAAAGCGTCGTCGGCGCAGCGTGTAGTTGGCCGTCTGGTTGACCAGCATCGCCCGGTCCTTGCTGTCCAGTGACATGCGGAACGGGGTGGTGCTGTGGAGGGGATAGGCCGTGGGATCGTCGGTAAAGTCGGGGTCGCGAGCCCAGATCGCACGCACCGTCCTGGCCGGATCGGGGCTCTCGGAAACGGCACCGTCGTCGCCGCGCACACCAAGACGCGTGTGCCACAGCTCGACGGGCTGGGACTCCACGGTGTTGTCGGCGCCGACCTCGACGGCGTGCTGCCATCCGCCGGTGTCGTTGGGTGACAGCACCAGGCGGTACGGCGTTTCCAGGGCCGTCTGCTGGGCAGTCGGTGGCCGTGGGACGCGCTCGAGGCGCGGGATCGGATAGAGGCGCTCGTCGACGAAGTCGCCGAGCGGCCCGGCGATCCGCGACGCCTGGTCGCTGAGGCGTCCCACCAACTCAGGGTTGAGCCGTCCGGCCGGGACGAGCGGGGATTCTGCACCGGCAAGCTCTTGGCGAAGGGTCGCCCGTCCGGCGGCGATCACGCTGGCGGCGGTCAGCGCGGCCGGCTGGCGACCGCTGGCGCGCGTCACGCGGTCCACCAACGCCCGTCCCAGTGGCTCGATGGGGGTCAGCCGCTCCCGGAACCGTTCGAGGATGCGCAGGCCCGGTATCTCGCCGCCGCCGCCCCCCAGGCGACGGGGAACGTCCAGCCACCACCAATCCAAGCCGGGAGGATTGGCGTTCTGCGCGAGGGCCATCGGCAGTCGCCGGCAGGCGTCGAGCAGTCCGGCGGTGGTGAACGGGATGCCGGTGGCATCGGCAGGGACCTGAAACGCGACAGTCGTGCGGCGCGCGAAGCGAGCCAGCACCGGTGGGCGGTCGGGCGGCTCGCTGCCGGCCGGGTCGGGTGGCGCGTCTGGCCGCGCGGGCGGCGTCGTGACGCCCTCAGCTGCCTCGAAGTAGGCCCGTTCGGCGATGTGCTGCGGCGGAAACGACGCGATCAGCAGGGCGGCGCCGGGGCCGGAAGGCACCAGCAGCAGCCCGTCGTCGGGCTCGGCGCGGGCCAGCACCAAATTGACCAGCTCGAACTCGACGGCGACCAGGTCGAGGTGCCGCACCACCGCCACCCGTTGCAACAGCGGCAGCGGCCGCTCGCCTTCGCCATTGGGCGGCATGGCCCTACGCTCCCGTCATCCCCGTCATTCCCTGCGCACCACGACCGTGGACAACCTAGTCCTGCGTCGCGCCGCTGTGAAGGGGCAGCTGATCGACGCGCCGCGCATCATCTGGTGGTCAGGAGTGTGGGGGCCGATCGAGGCGGTGCAGGTAGACCCACATCAGCCCGTGGGCCACGACCGCTGCCAACATGATTGCCACGACCGGCCACAACCCGAGGATGGCCGCGACCACGGCGGCCAGCACCGCGCCGGCGACCAGCACGGCGCGCAGCGTGTTGACCGACTGCATGGCTCCTCCTCGTGGCTGAACCCAGGAGCCGCCAGCCTATGTCGGCTCGAGGACGCGCAACCGCCTGCTTCTCAGTCCGCGTTGCGCATCGCGGTGAAGACACCGCCCTGGGGGTCGCGCAGCTCCACGAAGCGGCCATACGGCGAGTCGATGGCGGCGTGTGTCACCACACCACCGAGTCGCTCCGCCGTGGCGGCGGTGGCGTCGAGGCACCGATGTGCTCCTGCGGCTGCCACAGGCCGAACGCCGCGCCGGTGGGATCGGCGGCCACCACCATCCGGCCGTACTGCATCACCGTCATCGGCTTCATCATGAGGTTGCCGCCGTTGGCGGTGATGCGCTCGGCGGCAGCGTCGACATCGTCGCTGGCCATGTACGTGGTCCACGCCGTTGGCATCCCCTCGGGTGCCGGGTCACCACCCATGCCGGCGGCGTTCTCGCCGTTCTTTCGGCACATCGTGTAGCGGCCGGTGTCCGCGTCACCGACTTCGAACTCCCACCCGAACAGCTCGCCGTAGAAGGCTCGCGCGCCCTCCGGGTCGCTGGTCACCAGGTCGATCCACGACGGACGCCTGGCTCATAACTCGTTACGGTTGGCACAACTCGCTCCTCCTCAGGTGACTCCGCCGCCCACGGCCTCGGATTCGCCCGCCGCCGTCCGGCACTGACGGCCCGCAGCGTCTCACCAGACCGGTCAAGGCCGCAAGTGGGTCGAATCCAGTCGTGTCAGGGCCGCCGGCGCCAGCACGATCTGGTGCCCGAGCCGGTCGCAGCGCCGGGCCTGCTTTCGGATCTGACGCGGCGTGCCCTGGAGCCGCTGGCGGCCTTGTAGGGCAGCGGCCATGGCGGCGTTGATCCAGCCGGTCTGCCCGTCGTGCTCGAGCCGCTGCCCCCATTCGACCTGCCCGTCCACAAGGTCGAAGGCCAGCATCGCGCTGCTCGGGTGCGCCCGCTGGCCGCAGGCGTCGGCCCGCTCGATGCACACCACCCGCTGGCGCAGGTCACCCACCCCGTCACACACCGGTGGCACGGGGTCGGCTAACGACGTTGCTCGGCCGCCAAAGGACACCGCCAACCGGTCGGCGCCAAGGGGGACGGCCAAGGCCAGCAGCTCGGTCAGCGGATCGGCGTAGGCACCCTTGGCGAAGGGCCGGAGCCAGGCGACCAGCAGCCGATCGTCGCCGGCGAAGGCCACGAGGCAAGGAAGGACCTCGTCGCCAGCTCGTAGGTTCTCGGCGGCGCGGTCGATGAGAAACGGCTCGGCGTCCTCCCAGCACCGCACACCCGCTCCTGTCGCCCGTCGTGCTCGACAGCCTGCGCCCGTGCCGAGGGCGAGAGGGTGAAAGCCGGACAACACCTGTGGACGGTTTGCCGCCAGCCCCGTTCATGGAACGGTGACGGGAAAGCCGTCACGAGGAAAGGCACGTGCCCATGGAGCTGAACATCAAGGACCTGGCGATCACCAGTTCGGCCTTCGGCCACCTTGAGCCCATCCCCAGCGAGCACACCGGGGAAGGCACCGACATCTCCCCCGAGCTGCGCTGGAGCGGCGTACCGCAGGGCACCAAGCAGCTGGCGCTGATCTGCCACGACCCCGACGCACCGCTGCCGCATGGTTTCACGCATTGGGTGGTCTACGGGATCCCAGCGGACGCCACCGGTATCGCGCAAGGCGGGGGTGGCAGCTTCGTGGAAGGCACCGCCGAGGGGGGCGATGCCGGCTACGGCGGCCCCATGCCGCCAGAAGGACACGGCCAGCACCACTACTACTTCTGGTTGTACGCCCTCGACACCGAACTGGATGCCCAGCCGGGGCTGACTCGTGCCCAGCTACTGGACAAGATCTCCGACCACGTCATCGAGCAAGCTCGGCTCGTGGGGACCTACCAGCGCTGAGCGCTCACGTCGCGCAGCGGCGACGTCGCTACAGCGGTGCCGGCCAGCCGAGCCACGCGCCGAGTACCAGCAAGGCCAGCACCACGTTGCCGGCGATGAGTCCGGCCATGCAGGCCCGGCCGAGTCGTTCCCAGTCATACGACTCGGCGGGCTCGGGCCCCCATGACCCCCCGTCGACCAGCATGACTGGTGCGATCACCGCGAAGTACGGCACAGTCCCCCCGATCGTCCGCCGGCGCGCACCAGCAGATCTGCTGCGCAGTCTGAGGTTCAGCAAGCCTGTGCCGCATCCTCTGTATTGAGGAAATCGCGCCGGCTTCGCAGGGCCGGGCATCCACGCCGTGCGCGGCCGTGGGGCTTAGGTGGAGCCAGCGGCGGCTTGCTCCGACGGCTCCACCAGACCTGGCGGGCTCTTGGACAAGGCGTTGCCGACATTGGCGGTGGTCCGCAGCGGCACTTCCTTGAGCAGCCAGGCCAGTCCGAAGGCCAGCAGGGCCAAAGGCACCGCGAGGAGGAAGACCCAGGCGATCGCGTCGGCCAGTGCGGTCTGCACCACAACGCGTGTCGCAAGCGGCAGCGCAGCGATGGCTGCGGGGCTGGACAGCAGCGAGCTGGGATCAGCGCCGGCGCCGGCCCCGGGCGCGGCGACGGCGAGGTTGGCGGCGACGCGGGCATTGAGCAGCGCGCCGAAGGCCGCCACCCCTACCGTGCCGCCGATCGACCGGAAGAACTGCGCCGCCGAGGTGGCGGTGCCCAGGTGTCGGGCCGGCACGGCGTTCTGGATGGCCAGCACCAGGACCTGCAGCACCAGCCCGATTCCCAGCCCCATCACGAACATGTACACCGAGACCTGCCAGCGCGTCGTCTCGGTTCCCATGGTCGACAGCAGGCCCATGCCGACGGCGACAAGCGCGGTGCCGATGATGGGAAAGACCCGGTAGCGGCCCCAGCGGGTGATGAGCCGACCAGAGGTGATGCTGCTGATGAGCAGACCGGTGATCAGCGGCAGCATCAGCAGGCCGGAGTTCGTGGCGGACACCCCGACGACCACCTGCAGGAACAGCGGCAGGAAGATGATGGCCCCGAACATTGCCGTGCCGACGATGAAGCTGAGCACCGTGGCGACGCCCACCACCGGTTGGGTGAACAGCTCCAGCGGCAGGATCGGTTCGGGGGTGCGCCGTTCCACGATCAGGAACGCCGCCAGCGTCAGCAGCGACACCAGGCCGAGACCGACGATCACCGCCGAGCTCCACGGATGGGTCTGGCCTCCCCACACCACGACCAGCAGCAGCGTCGAGATCCCGAGGGTGAGCAGCGCCGCGCCGAGATAGTCGATGCGGTGCTCGCGGCGGACGAACGCCATCCGCAGGTTGCGCTGGGTCACAAGCAGCGCCACCGCACCGAGCGGGATGTTGATGTAGAAGACCCAGCGCCAATCCAGCTGGTCGACGAAGTAGCCCCCCAGCAGCGGACCCGCCACACTGGCCACGCCGAAGACGGCACCGATGTAGCCCATGTAGCGGCCTCGCTCGCGCGGGGCGACGACGTCGCCGATGATGGTTTGGGCCAGTGCGATCAGTCCGCCGGCGCCGGCGCCCTGCACGGCGCGGAACGCGATCAGCTGGCCCATGGTCTGCGCCACCCCGCACGCCGCCGACCCCACCACGAAGACGACGATGGCCAACTGGAACAACGGCTTGCGCCCGTACAGGTCGGAGATCTTGCCGAACAGTGGCACCGACACCGTCGAGGTCAGCAGGTAGGCCGTCACCACCCAGGACAGGTGTTCCAGCCCGCCGAGGTCCCCAACGATCGTGGGCAGCGCCGTCGACACGATCGTCTGGTCCAGCGCCGCCAGCAGCATGGCGGTCATGAGCCCGGCGAAGACCGTGAGGATCTCGCGGTGGCTGAGCAGGCTCGGCGCCTCGGCGGGCGCGACGGCGGCTTGGCTCACGATTGGCGCTCCAGAGCCGAAATGGAACCGGCCAGTCGTTCCAGGCCGGTGGCCAGGGTGGCGACATCGGCGTCGCCCCAGTCCGCGGTCAGGCCGGCCATGAGTTCGATGCGCGCGTTCGTCACTCCGGTGAGCAGGGCGTTTCCTTCGCTGGTCAGGGCCAGCACGCAGCGACGGCGGTCGACAGCGGAGGCGCTGCGTTCGACGAACCCGTCAGCCACGGCCTGATCCACGAAGCGACTGGCCGTCGAGCTGTCGACGTGCAGCGCCTCGGCGACATCTCGGACACCCGGGTCGGGCGCCGTCGAGCGCTGCACGGCGGCCAGCGTGCGGATGACGCTGAACTCCACGGACCGGCCGAGCAACTCGGTGAAGCGGCGCCGCACCCGTGGGCTCTCCCACAGCCGGCGGATCTCGGTGACGGCGGCCACCAGATCGACGAGGG
>JALZLC010000194.1 GCA_030858885.1 Actinomycetota bacterium | reverse complement strand
CAGCACGCCGCCGACGCGGCCGCTGCGCCGGAGGCCTTCGACCTCGGCTGAGCGCTCAAGGAGTCAGGCGGTCGCGTCCTATCTCGGCCTCAACCGACTGCGGTCAGCAGCAGCAGTCCGGCCGCGAACACCGCGGCGGCCGAGCGCAGGCAGGCGCTGTGGAAGTCCCGGCGGTAGGCCCGCCCGACCGGGGAGTAGGCCGGCTGTCGTGCGACCGGTGTCGCCATGCGGTGCATTCGTTCGTCCGGTCGGACGCCGCTGGCGAGCAGCCGGTCGTAGGCGGCTCTGCCCTGCGGGTCTTTCAGCACGGCCCATGCCTGGTTGGCGCGCCGGGCCGTCTCGGCCGCGACGGGGTCGCCGGGTCGTCGGTCGGGATGGTTTCGGCGCATGAGCCGCAGGTACGCCGCCCGCAGCTGCGCAGGGTCGGTCCCCCGCGGCACTTCGAGGACGTCGTAATGGTTGACAAGCGGCTCCCGCATCACCGCCATGGTAGCCGTGGCAACCGCCGGATCGGCTTGCGCTCACGTCGCGAGGAAGGTTAGGCTGCCCTTACCTACGAGGGACAGGATCTGTCGACGATGAGAACCCGAATGCGCGTGGCGGCGATGGCGACGACGCTGGCCCTGGCGGCCGCGGCCTGTGGGGGAGACGACGGCGCGGGGGTCCGCACGCTGGAGGAAGGCGGCTCTGGCTCGGGCAGCGGCTCGGGGTCCGCGTCCGGCTCTGGCCCGGGCAGCGGCTCGGGGTCCGGCAGCGACTCGGGTAGCGCCAGCGGCTCGGAAGGCTGATGCGCAGGTTGCTGCTCGCCGGGATCGTCGTGCTGCTGGCAGGCTGTGCTGACGACGGGGCGGCGATCCGCACCCTGACCGATGGCGGCTCGGCCGCTGGGAGCGGGTCGGCCGGCGGTTCCGTCGCAGGCTCGGGATCCGTCCCAGCCGACTGCGAGCCGGTCGGTGATCCCGCATCCGCCGACACCACGGTGGCCACGACACTGGATGAGTGGTCCATCACCGCCGAGCCCGACGAGGTGCCAGCCGGCACGATCACCTTCGACATCACCAACGCCGGAGCCGAGCCCCACGAGCTGGTCGTGGTCCGCGCCGCCAACCCGGCGGACCTGCCGGTCGCCAACGGCGCGGTCGACGAGGCAAGCCTGCCTGACGGGGCGCTGATCGGCGAGGTCGAGGGCTTCCCGGGCGGCGAGACGTGCAGCGGCACGTTCGAGCTGGCCGCAGGCGACTACGTGCTGTTCTGCACCATCGTCGAGACCGAAGCTGACGGCACCATCGAGTCCCACTTCGAGGAGGGGATGGTCAGCGAGTTCACCGTGAGCTCCTGATCGCACCACGTCGCCAGGACCACGCCGCGACCATGACCGCCGCCAACAGCCACAGGGCGTGTGCCAGCCACGCCAACCAGGTCGGGCGCTGGTAGGCGGGCAGCAGCGCGGACCACGTCTGGTACCAGGGGTCGGCCACCAGCCAAAAGTCGGTCACCCAGGTGATGCGGCCTCGCAGGCCGGCGACGACCAGCCATCCGTAGCTGGAGATGCCGAGCACCCCCAGGGCCGCCACCACCGCCCTCGCAGGGCGCCACTGCTGCGCCCAGACCGCTACGGCGAGGATCGCCGCCGGCAGCACCACGACCAGCTGGCGCCCGGGAAACCAGTAGCCGTGCATCGTCAGCGCGACGAAGGTGGCGTTGAGCCAGCCCACGGCCAGCGGCGCGATCAGCACCGGCCACTGCGGGTGGCGCGACGGCAGCAGCCACACGACCGCCGGCAGCATCAGCAGCCACGCCGGCTGCCAGGCGGCAAGGCCGAACTCACGATCTACCAGCAGGCCGAGTAGCCGTTGAGAACGGCCGACAAAGTCGGGTGCGGTGCCGGCCACCGTCAGCTGGCCGCTCGTGAAGTGGTCGCCGGCCGCATAGGGGGTGAGACCGGTGTAGACGACCAGATGCACCACGGCGAAGACGCAGCCGGCAGCCACCAGGGTGATCGCCATCCCCGCCGCCGAACCCCGCTGTCCTGCGCGCCACCGCCGCGTCAACCCGATCGCGGCAAGGGTCGCCGCCACCGGCGCGTACTTGACCGACAGCCACGGCAGGGCGATCACCGCCGCCGTCATCGCCCAGACGGCTCCTCGAGACCAGCCGCCGGCCACCGGTTGTGCACCACCTTGGGTGAGCGCGGCGATGGCGACCGTGACGGCCAAGGCGGCGGGCAGCTCGGGATAGATCTGGTTGCCGTACACCGCCAATGGAGCTGACAGCGCGAAGACCCCGACGACTCCCGCCGCCGCCGGCACACCGACGTCCAGCCGGCGCACCGCCGTCCACGTCAGCAGGCCGGCCAGGAGGCCGGCCAGCAGCGCCAGCGCCAGCTTCACCGCGACCCACGTCGCCACCCCGACCGCCTCCGCGGCGATGACGCTGGGGACCAGCAGGAGCGCCAGCAGCGGATCGTGCGGGCTCACGCGACGGCCGTCCGGCAGCAGGCGGGTCTGCTGGGGCAGCTCGGATTCGTGGAACGGTCGCCAAGCTTGGGCGGCGAGCTCGTCGGCGATGTCGAGGTCGCCGTCGGCGGCCAGGCTCATCGCTGACAGCAGGTACTGCGGCTCGTCGACGCCGACCTGGGCGCCTCGCGTGGAGCGCACGCCGATGCCTGCGGCCGCCGCCACCGAGGCCGCGACCGCCACCGCGACGACAGCCAGACGAACCGT
>JALZLC010000191.1 GCA_030858885.1 Actinomycetota bacterium | reverse complement strand
GGTGACCGCCACAGGGCCACCCTCCCACCGCACCACGGACGGGTGCGACGCCGAAAGCCCGATCCGCACGGCTGCGCCCGGCTGCACGGTGCGGATCGGGTCCGTCGCCACAGCGCCCCCGGCGTAGCGGTCGACGGTCACGCGGGACGCGCGGTCGCCGACCGTGGCCACCTCCACGACTGCCGACTCTCCCCGCGCCGCCGTCGCCGGGCAGTACCAGCGGCCAGCGTCGGCCGGGTCTTGGGCCACCGCCCGCGGCGTCGGGACAGCGGCAGGAACCCCCAGCAGGTCGACGGCGGCCCCGCCGGCCAGCAACACCGCCAGCACGACCAAGACCGCCAGGGACCGGCGGCGCCCGCGGACTGCTGTCGACGCCGACGCCGGGACCAGGGTGCCTTGGGAGGTTTCTGACGAGGCGGACCCGGGCTCGGTCATCCGGTGACCTGTTGCTGCCGAACCGTCCCGGCCAGCTCACGGGGTAGGGAGCGCCGCAGGTGGCCGGGTTGCTGGCGCTGCGTGAAGCCGGGCGGGCGCAGGACCAGGGAGACGATCACGGCAATGGCGAGCAGCTGCGCGGCCGCGGCGAGCCGGTGCGCCGTGGTACCGCCGGCCTCGATCGTCGCCCGGGCTCCGGCCTGCGTCTCCCAAGCATTGACCACCGGCACGTCGGTCCTTGGCAGCGCGCGGCCGGCGACCTCGGCCTGCCACAACGGGGAGCCGGCCTCGCCCAACCGCAGCAGTCCCGATGGAACGGGGCCACCGGCGTAGGCATCACTGCCAGCCGGGTCCAAGCCCTGCACCGCTTCGAGGTTGTGGCCCGCCAGGACGCGGGGCACGTCGGCGGCAGCCACAGCGACGGCCCGCGGCAGCCACGAGCGCACCGCGTACACGCGACCGTCACCGGTCGGCAGCGCCTCCAGGCTGGGTTGCGCGGCCAAGGTGTCGGTCAAGGTCCGCGAGCTCGCCGACACGATGATGTAGCGGATCCCGGCCAGACCGAGCGCGTCGCCGGCCTGTGGATCGCCGCCCACAACGCCGGCGACGCTGGCATCCAGGTTCTTCAGCAGGATGGCGCTGGGCACGGTGCCGAACGACAGCATCGTGGGACCGGCAGGCCCTACAACATCCCAACTGACGGCATCCCCGCTGGTGGCCAGCACCAGCACGCGGTAGGGCCCCACCCGCTCCTCGTCGGCCGTGACGAATGCCGGGATGAGCTGCGGGCCGCGCGCCAGCCCGTCATAGGGCCCCCCAGCCAGACGGGCGATGGCGGCCAGCAGACCGGCGCCGATCACGAGCGTCGCCACCACCGCGAAGACCTGACGCACACCGAAGCTGTACTCACGCAGCCCGCCACCCAGGCTGTGCGCCGCCAGCACGCCCATGCCGGCAAGGGCAAGTGCCGCAGGCAGCAGCATGCCGGGTGCCCACAGCCACTCCAGCTGCAGCCGTGCCGCAAACCAGGCGGCGAGCGCCGACAGGGTGGCGACGGCGGCCAGCGCGGCGACCGTTCCGGGCCGGCGGCGCAGTCCGAGCACCACCGCGGCGGAGGCCGCCGCGATCGAGGTCGTGACCGCCAGCACACCGGCGATGCCACCAAGGTCGGGCAGCGCGGCGGGAACGGCGGTGGCCGCCCTCCACATCGGCAGCGACACCGACCCCACCGGCGGACCGCTAGCCGCCAGGCTGCGGTGGACGGCCAGGTTGTACAGCCATGGCGCCAGGATCGCCGCGGCCACGAGTGCGGCGAGCAGCAGCCGTCCCGCGGCGGCCCAGGCGCCGGGGCCGCGGCGCGCAGCCGCACAGACCAAGCCAGTGAGCAGCCACAGGCTCAGCAAGGGTCCCAGCGACGGTGCCGCCGCCACGGTGACCGTCAGCCCTAATGCCAGCAGCGCCATCGCCCGCCAGCCGCCGTCGACCGGAGCACGCGCGTCGGCTGCCCGCCAGCCGGCCAGCACCATCCCTGGCAAGAGCGTTGCCGCGACGAGCACGCCGTAGCGACCCTCTCCGAGTGCCAGCAGCACCACGGGCGACAGCACGTAGAGGGTCGCACCCAGCGTGCGCGGCGCCGCCCGCGGCGTGATCAGTCGCCCCGCTCGCAGCGCCAGCAGCCAAGCCAGGGGCAACAAGCCGAAGACCAACAACCGCTGGGCCAGCCACGCGCTGCCCAGGCCCGCGAAGCTGGCCACACCGAGCAGCGCCTGGGCTGGAGAGGCGAACCCGTAGGTGCCGACCGGATCGCCGTTGAAGGGCCGCAGGTACGCGCGCAAGAAGTCGGCCGCCGCCGGTGGCCATGGGGCGATCTCGCCGCCGACGACCTGACCAGCGCCCAGCAGGGGAAGGAGGCCAATGAGGTAGGCCAGGAGCAGCGCCGCCCCCATGAGCACGGCCGGACGGTCGGCAACCGTGCGTACCAAGGCGGAGTCGTGGGGTACGCCAACCGCCGGCTCGTCGGTAGGCAGGGCACGGTTCGATCCGCCGGCCAGCCAGGCGCCCAACGAACTGAGATAGAGGCGAGCTCGGGGCAAGCCGGGCGCGAACAACCGGGCCACGTCGGCATCGCGAACCATGCGGTGGCGTTGGACCTGTTGCCGGCGTCGCAGGGTGCCCGGCAGCGCGACGACGTTCCAGCCGTAGGCGCGCACCACTGCCCCGGCCTCGGCGAAGCGCCGGATCAGCACGAAGGCGATGGTCTTGGCGAAGGCCAGCAGGAGCACCATCGGCAGGACCCTGGCCAGCCGCGCCGCGCCATAGTTCTTGAGCAGGCTGGCAAACGCGTGGCGCTCGACCAGGTACCGCCTGCCGGAGTCCTGCCCCGAGCCGAAGCGCCGGCCCGCCCGCGTGCCGGCGCCGATGTGATAGCCGACGGCGGCCGGCACGACCTCGACGCGGTGGCCGGCCAGCCACGCCCGCCAGCAGAGATCCAGGTCGTCGCGGTAGGCGGGAAAGCGCGCATCGAAGCCGCCGAGCTCGCGCAGCAGGCCGCTCCGCAGCAGCATGCCGGCGGTGTTGACGTACAGCACGGCCGTGGCGGTGTCGTGCTGGCCCTGATCCAGCTCGGCGGGCTCGACTCCGGAGACGGCGCGCCCGAAGCGGTCGATGGTCATGCCGACCTCGGCCAGGACGCCGTCGTCGTTCCACTCGCGCAGCTTCGGCCCGACAATGCCGGTGCGGTCGTCGGCCCACAGCGCCGCCACCAGCGCGCCGATGGCGTCGGGTGCCAGCGCCAGGTCGTCGTGGAGCAGCAGCAGCAGCTCGGCGTCAGCCACCGACGGGTGGTCGGCCGCCGCCGCGACCGCTGCGCCGAAACCGGTGTTGTGCGGCTGCGTCAGCAGCTTGTCGGCGGGGATGCGGCGTGCCAGCACCTCGGCGCTGCCGTCGGTGCTGGCGTTGTCGACCGCCACGAGGTCAAGCTGCGGGTAGCGCTGGGCGGCGAGGGTGGCCAGCACGCTGCCGAGCCACTCGACGCCGTCGTGCACGACGAGCACCGCAGTGACGCGCGGCGGTGGCAGGTTGTGCTGGTCGATGGCAGCCATCTCGGACTCGTCAGAGGCGGGACGAACCAGCCCGCGCACCAAGGGCGAAAGCCGCCACGATGCTAGCCGGGCCGGTACCTTGCGGCCAGCCGGCGGTGCGGCTCAGGAGGCCAGGCGCTTGAGGCGGCGGCGCTCCCGTTCGCTCATGCCACCCCAGATGCCGAAGCGCTCGTCGTTGTCCAGCGCGTACTCCAGGCACTGGGCCCGCACGTCGCAACCGGCGCAGATGCGCTTGGCTTCCCTGGTGGAACCGCCCTTCTCGGGGAAGAAGGTGTCGGGCTCGGCCTGCAGGCACTTGGCTTCCGACGCCCAGGGCAGCGTCTCAATCTGCACCACGGCGTGGCCTTCCTCCGTGCCGACCGCCGCGACCGACGGCCGGGTCGGGTGAACTGCGTTCCGGTAACTACAGGAACGTGATTCAACCGCGAGGCAGCGTCCGAGTCAACTTGGAAATCCCTGGAATGTGGACAAACGCCGCGCGGTCAGGCGTCGCGCTGCACCACGTTGAACAGCGTGGAGCGCAAGCCCAGGACCGACTTGAAGCTGCTTCCAGAGACCACCACGCGGCCCCGCACCCCCTGGATCACCACGCCGCCGTAGCCGGCCTCCACCCGCCCAACGCGTCCGCCGCGTCCCCGTGGGCTGGGCAAGGTCACCGACGTGGCCCTCCCCACGCCGAACTTCCGGCCGAGGGCGAGGTCGCTGATCCCGAGGTTCCAGCTGCGGTTGGGGTTGCCGCTGTGCATCTCCCAGTTGCTGTCATCGACCGAACGCAGGTAGCTGACCTCGCCGCCCCAGGTGAACGCCGACGACTCGCTGGCGCCGCCGTGCGAGGACGAGTAGTAGCCGACGGCGATGCCCCCTACGGGATCGCGCATGATCCTGCCGGCGGTGTCGTCGACGGCGGCGACCCAGCGCCGCCCGTACGTCGCGTCGAGACCCTCCGACTCCTTGTCCCAGCCGGTGTAGTGCTGGTCGGTCGGCGAGTCCCACAGGTGGCAGCGGCAGTTCTCGCGCAGACCGAGGTTGACCCGCCTGTCCATGGCGTAGGCACGGCCGACGATGGCCTGTGCCCGCAACGCCGCCGGCTCCCATGATGACGGCATCTCCGACAGCCCCCGCAAGTAGCGCTCGATGCTGCGGATCGCCAGGTTGAGGTAAGCGCGGCCGGTGCCGTCGGTGACGAACG
This sequence comes from Actinomycetota bacterium, assembly GCA_030858885.1. The sequence continues at coordinate 9,039 of JALZLC010000191.1, read as the reverse complement.
AGTCGAACTCCAGCACCCCCCACTTGTAGCTGTGGCCGTTGGCCGGGATGGAGATGATGCGCGACGCCGACCCGCTGGTCGTCAGCACCGCGCGCAGCAGGGCGACGTTGTCGCCGCCGTGCCAGCGGCGCTGGTCACCCTCCCACAACCCGTAGCCGCCCTTGGGGCCGATGCGCACCTGCCAGCGACTGCCCTGCGGCTGGGTCGCGACACGCTGGCAGCGGCCGCTGGCGCACAGCTGCCACGGGATGGCACCGGCGGTGGCGTCGATGCTGCGCGCGGACGCGACGTTGCTCACCGGAGAGTCGAAGGTCAGCCCAATGCGGACATACCGCGGCTGCGCGCGAGGGGCGATCGTGACGCCGCGATAGTAGGTGCGCAGGATCTGCTTGGCGCTGCAACCCAGGCGCGCCGCCCCCAGCGCGCCGTACTGACTCATGCCGACGCCGTGGCCCCAGCCCTTCCCGCGGATCGTGAAGTCGCTGGTGGTCGTCGGAGCTGGCGGCACCCGCACGCCGCCGGACGATGGGCAGTCGGCGGCCGCGGTCGGGGCCGCTGCCAGCGCCGGGGCGGCAGGCAGGAGGGCGGCCGCAGCGGCCAGAACGACGAGCACGGCGAAACGGCGCATACTCCAACGCCCTTCCTGCTTGGGAACTGATGGGCAGGCGCAGAACTCCCTAGGCGCCTGTCGTCTGTCTCGGTTGCCGGCAGCCGGGCCTGAAGGTTTCGGCCCGCTCGGAGTATCCGCCAGCCATCGCGATCCGGATAGTGTCTGTTGGTTCAGGCGACCGTCACGCCCGCGGCCACGACGGTGTTCGAGACGGTCGCGCAAGCGCCGACCCGCGAGCCTTCGGCCAGCACCGCGTCGCGGACCCGCGCGCCGGCGCCGATCAACACGGCCTCGAACAGCACGCTGCCCGCCACCGCAGCCCCTGCCTCCACTCGCGATCCAGGGCCGACGACCACCTCGGGACCGACCGCCGCGTCAGGGCTGATCACGGCATCGACATGCCGCAGCACCCCCTGGCCAGAGGCCGCGTAGGCATCGTCGACAGGCCAGGCACAGCGGCCGGACAGGACCGCACGGTGGCCTTCCAGGTACCGCTGCGGCGTCCCGAGATCCAACCAGTAGCTGTCCGACGGGTAGCCCTCCAGGTGAGCGCCGGCCTCGAGCAGACTGGGGAAGACCGCGCGCTCGAACGACAGCGGGCCCTGCCCCGGGAACGCTTGGAGGGCGTCGGGTGCCAGCACGTAGGTGCCGGCGTTGATGGTGTCCGCGGTCATGGTGCCCGCCGGCGGCTTCTCGACGAACCGATTGATCCGGCCGTGAGGGTCGCACTCCACCACACCGAAGGTGCTGGTGTCGGCGACCCGGGTCGTCGCCAGGGTGGCCGTGGCACCGACCTCGATGTGCCGAGCGACCAGGGCGGCGTAGCCCAGGTCGGTCAGGATGTCGCTGTTGCACACCACGACCGGCTCCGGCTCGCCGGTCCGCAGCAGGTCGCGGCAGGCCCCGGCGGTGTCGAGTGGCCGCGGCTCGCAGATCACCGCCACGGGCAGGCCGATCGCCGAGCCCAGCCGCTCCAGCGGCGCGTAGGGCTCGGCCTGTGCGCCGACCAGGAAGGTCGCGCGGTCACAGCCTGCAGCCTGCAGCCGGCGCAACAGCCCCGCCGCGAAGGGCGCGCCCGCCAGCGGCATCAGGGCCTTGGGCCGGGTGTTGGTCAGCGGCCGCAGCCGCGTGCCCTGCCCGCCGGCGAGAACGATCGCGTGCACGGCGGGCAGGGTACCGGCGCAACGGCCGCGAGCCGGAGTCGCCCCTACGGGGCGGGCGTGACCCCTGCCCGCGCCGTCGGCTCGGCGACGTCGGCGTCCATGGCCTCGGCCTTGCGCTTGCTGAAGGCGATGGCCAGGCCCAGCACGATCAGCGCCACCGCGGCGATGGCAAAACGCGCGGGGTTGTCACCCAGACGAATCACGGCTGGCAGGATCAGCAGCGAGATCAGGTTCATGACCTTGATCAGCGGGTTGAGCGCTGGCCCTGCCGTGTCCTTGAACGGATCGCCGACAGTGTCACCGATGACCGCGGCCTTGTGGGCCTCCGATCCCTTGCCACCCTCGTTGCCGTCCTCGATGAACTTCTTGGCGTTGTCCCAGGCGCCACCGGCGTTCGACATGAAGTTGGCCATCAGCTGGCCGGTGAGGATCACCGCGGCCAGGAACGCTCCCAGCGCGAAGTAGTTGATGCCGAACCCGACGATGACGGGTGTCAGCACGGCCAGCAGCGCAGGCGTCGCCAGCTCGCGCAGGGACGCCGTGGTGCAGATGTCGATGACCTTGCCGTGGTCAGGCTTCTCCGAGTAGTCCATGATCCCGGGGTGCTCGCGGAACTGCCGGCGCACCTCCTGCACCACCGTTCCGGCGGTCCGGCCGACGGCACGGATGGCAAGCCCGGAGAACAGGAAGGGCACCGCCCCGCCGATCAGCAGGCCGATGAAGGTGACGGGATCGGCGACGTTGATCTGCGTCTCGGCCGCCTGGAACAGCGCGCTGCCTTCCAGGTCCAGCGACAGCTCGGAGCCGATCGTCTCGATGAACGAGGCGAACAGCGCCACGGCGGCGATCACCGCCGACCCGATCGCGAAGCCCTTGGTCACGGCCTTGGTGGTGTTGCCGACCGCGTCCAGCGAGACCATGATCCGCTCGGGCTCGCCGCTGAACTCGCCGGACATCTCGGCGATGCCCGCCGCGTTGTCGGCAACGGGACCGAAGGTGTCCTCCGCCACGACCACGCCGGTGGTGGCCAGCATCCCCATACCGGTCAGGGCCACCAGGTAGAGGGCGAACTGCAGGTTGCCGCCACCGAGGGCCACGGCCACGCCCAGGGCGCCGGCGATGGCGAGGATCGCCCACACCGAGGACTCCAGGCCGGAGCTGATCCCCGACAGGACGGTGGTGGCCGGACCGGTGCGCGCCGACTCGGCGATCTCGCGCACCGGCGAGGTCTCGGTGGAGGTGAAGTACTCGGTCAGGTAGCTGACGACCTGGGCCAGCACCAGGCCAGCCACGACCGCACCGAAGCAGCGCCAGCCCTCGTTGAAGTTGTCGTTACCGACATAGGTCAGGCACACGATCAGGGTGCCAACGACGGTCAGCCCGCCGGCGGTGATGAAGCCGCGGCGGATCGGCGCCAGCGCCGAGGTGTCGCCCTCCTTGGCCCGCACGGCGTAGACCCCGACGATGGAGGCCAGCACGCCGATGGCGCGGGCGACGACCGGGAAGACCAGCCCCAGCGCGGGGTTCGCGCCAATGGAGGCGAAGGCCGCGACCCCGAGGATGATCGAGGCGACCAGGGTGACCTCGTAGGACTCGAACAGGTCGGCGGCCATGCCGGCGCAGTCGCCCACGTTGTCGCCCACGTTGTCGGCGATGGTGGCGGGGTTGCGGGGGTCGTCCTCGGGGATCCCGGCCTCGACCTTGCCCACCAGGTCGGCTCCGACGTCGGCCGCCTTGGTGAAGATCCCGCCGCCGACGCGCAGGAACAGAGCCAGGAGCGACCCCCCGAAGCCGAAGCCCACGAGGATGGCCGAGCTGGTGTTCTGGAAGGCCATGATGATGGCGGTGGCACCGAGCAGGCCGAGGCCGACGGTGAACATGCCGGCCACCCCCCCGGTGCGGAACGCCACCTTGAGGGCGGCGGGCAGCGACCCGGAGCGGGCGGCGGCGGCGGTGCGCACGTTGCCCCGCACGGCCAGACCCATGCCGATGAAGCCGGTCAGGCCCGACATCACGCAGCCGGCAATGAAGGCAAGGCTGCGGAACACCCCGGACTCGAGGAAGCTCAACGCCTCGACCCCGTCGGGTCGAGCCACGGCCGTGGAGGTCAGGAAGACGATGACCACCAGGGGCACGAGGATGACGGCGATGGTGCGGAACTGCCGCTTCAGGTAGGCGTCCGCCCCCTCTTGGATCGCCTTGGCGATCTCCACCATCTTGGGAGTGCCGGTCTCGGCGGCGAGTACGCCCCGCATCAGGATGAAACCGACGACGATGGCGAGCAGCGCTGTCCCGGCCGAAAAAGCCAGCCAGAACCACTCGGCGGAACCGAGCTCGAACACCTGGTAGCCACCCTCAGCCGCAATCACCGGCGACAAGATATCGGGCGAAGGGTTCCCTCGCGTTATTCCCCGATCGCGGTTGCGGGGGCAGGGCGCTTGCTGCTCGGTTGTCGCCGTCGGATCGGTGGAGGATCGGTATCCTCGGCAGTGGGGAACCCCGTGTGCGGGCCCCAGGAGATGACGACCAGGACATGAGCAAGAACACGGTCAAGACCTTCGTGCTGCTGGCCGGCCTGACCGGCCTGTTCGTGGTGATCGGTGGCTCGGTCGGGGGCAGCACCGGGGCCACCATCATGCTGTTGGTCAGCTTCGCCTTCGTCGGAGGTTCGTACTGGTTCTCCGACAAGCTGGCCATCAAGGCCGCTCGGGCCGTTCCCGCCTCCGAGGCGGAGATGCCCGAGTACTTCGCCATCATGCGCGAGCTCAGCCAGAGCGCAGGCATGCCGATGCCCAGGCTCTTCGTGACCCCCGATCTCCAACCCAACGCCTTCGCCACCGGTCGCAACCCGGACCACGCCGCCGTCGCCGTTACCCGGGGCATCCTCGAGCTCTGCGACTGGGACGAGTTGCGGGGGGTCCTGGCCCATGAGCTCAGTCACGTGGGAAATCGCGACATCCTCATCGGCTCCGTGGCCGCCGCCATCGCCACCGCCATCACCTACCTGGCCTACATGGCTCAGTGGGGCGCCCTCTTCGGGGGAGGAAGCCGCGACGGTGAGGGCCAGAACCCCATTGCCCTGTTGGCCACCGCCTTGCTGGCGCCCCTGGCCGCCGGCGTGCTCCAGGCGTCGCTGAGCCGGAGCCGCGAATTCGAGGCCGACCGTAGCGGCGCCCGCCTCGTCGGTACCGGGGAGCCGCTGGCCCGGGCGCTGCTCAAGTTGGAGCGGGGGGCGCGGACCATCCCGATGGACGTCCAGCCCGCCCAGGCTCAGGCCTACATCGTCAACCCTCTCAGCGGCCGTCGGGTGCAGTTCGCCAACCTGTTCCGCAGCCACCCCCCGACCGAGGACCGGGTGGCCCGCCTTCGAGCCGGAACCTGGGTGAGCTGACCGGGAACTTCCCTTGACCACCACGGGGAGTGGCGACAACCTGACGCGATCGTGTAGACATACAGGGTCCATGTCGCCTCCGGTCCATACCCGCGTTCGTGCCGTCATCGTCGTCGTCACGGTGGTGGCAGCGATGACGGCGATGGGTACCTGGTCGGCAGGAGCGGCGGAATGCCTGCTTGGTGGCCTGGTCCGCTGCTCGGATCCCCCCCCCACGACCGCTCCGCCCGCCCCGCCGCCGACCGACGTGCCGCAGGATCCCCAACAGCCGCCACCTCCCGTCGGAGAGCCCCCGGCCGGGGAACCTCCGACCGAGGAGCCACCGGCGGAGCCCGAGCCACCGCCCCCGGGCTTCGTCCTCTCGCCCGAGGGCGAACCGATGATGCCTCCGGCCACCGACGTCCCTCCCGTCGCCCCGGGTGAAGTTCCGACCGCCGATACGGTGCCCCCGCTCCCGGGGGACGGCGAGGAGCCACCGGACGATGCCGGCCCGTTCCCCGAAGCGCTCCGGCGCCAACAGAACTCGGTCAAGCGCACCCCGGCGAACAACACCAGCGACCTGATCGCGGCGCTGGCGCCGCTCGGCGAGTACGGGGTCAGCCCCGAGGAGGCGGCCCTGGTCGGCTTCGGGAGCTTCCCTGTCGCCGGAGCGGCCAACTACTCCCATGACTGGTGGTTCCCCCGCTTCGGGCCAGGTTGGCGCCTTCACATGGGCACCGACATCTTCGCCGCCATGGGCACGCCAGTGCGGGCCCCCACCGACGGAAAGGTCCGCATCACCAACAGCGGCCTCGGTGGCCTGGCTGTCTACGTGGTCGAGCCCAGCGGCACGTTCTGGTACCTCGCCCACCTCTCGGGCATCGCCGACGGGCTCACCGAGGGCACGGCGGTCACGCTGGGCCAGGTCGTGGGCTTCGTGGGTGACTCCGGCAACGCCCGCGGCGGTTCTCCCCACGTCCACGCCGAGTACCACCCCGGCGGCGGCGGCGCGGTCGACCCCAAGCAGATCCTCGACACGTTCCTGACCGACGCCATCGACGCCGCCCCCGCCCTCATCCAGCGCTACGCCGACGCCGTCACCGCCGACAACCCCATCCCGTCGGTGTCCGCACCGGCCGTGGCCGGCGCCTCGGGCTCGTTCGAGGCCCCTCGCTCGGCGCTGCTGTGGGCGTCGGCGATGAGCCCCAGCGGCGGAGCGATGGCCCTGGCCGAGGCCGAAGCGGCCCGGGTGGCCGGGTCCGTCGACTGGACCACCGTCCAGACCCGCTCGGCTGTCTCGGCGCCGCGCTCAAGGGTGGACGCCGTGGCCCAAGCCTGGCTCGACCCCCTCCTCCCCCCAGCACTACGACAGGTCCTGGCCGACCGCTAGTTGGCGCACTCCGTCGGCTCGCCGAGCAAGCTCCGGTTCGGCGGCGAGGACTAGTCGCGGAAGTTTTTGAACTGCAGGGGGAGGTCCACCTCCGCCTCCTTCAGGCCGGCGATGACCGTCTGGAGGTCGTCACGCTTCTTGGCCGTGACCCGGATGACGTCGCCCTGGGTCTGGGACTGGACGCCCTTTTGGGCCATCGCCTTGATGCGCTTGTTCAGGTCGCGGGCCGTGTCGCTGGAAATCCCCGCCCGCAGCCCCGCCTGCTGGCGCACGGTGGAGCCAGCCGCCTCCTCGACCTTGCCCCAGTCGAGCACCTTGAGCGACAGCTTGCGGCGGACGAACTTCTCCTCCACGACCTGGCGCAGGGCGGCCAGGCGGTCCTCGGTGCCCGAGCGCAGGAGCAGCTCGTCCTTGCCGAGCTCGATCTCCGACCCGGTGTTCTTGAAGTCGTACCGGGTAGTGACCTCACGCTGGGCCTGGTCGACGGCGTTTCGCACTTCCTGCTCGTCGATCTCGGAAACAACGTCGAAGCTGGGCATCAGCGACCACGCTATCGTGGCGCCTCCACGGGTCGGTACCCAAGCGGCCAACGGGGGCAGGCTGTAAACCTGCTGGCAATGCCTACGGAGGTTCGAATCCTTCCCGGCCCACCCCGTGGTGTGCAGAGTGCGTTCTGGTAGTCGAAAGGTGGGCGTGAAAGCCGGTTTCGACTACCAGAGCATGGGGACGGACTCCGCCCTCTCGACTACAGCAGGCGTTGCATGACGGCCACGTCGAGCCAGCGGCCGAACTTGCGCCCCACCTCTCGCTCCACTCCCACCAGGGTGAACCCGTGGCGACGGTGCAGGGCGATCGATGCCTCGTGGCCTCCCACGATGCGGGCGATGACGGAGTGGAAGCCGTGGGCCGACGCCACCGCCACCAACTCGCCCAGAAGGAGCCGGCCCACCCCCGCCCGCTGGCGATCCCGGCGCACGTAGACGGAGTCCTCGACGGTCGTGCGGTAGGCAGGACGATCGCGATAGGGCGACAACGAGCCGAAGCCGGCGACCTCGCCGCCGTCGTCGATGACCACGACGGCGGCATGCGCCCCCGATCGGGCCGCCAGCCAGGCCTGTTGGTCGGCCAGACTGCGTGCCACCAGGTCGAAGGTGGCGGTGGAGGTCAGCACCTCGGCGTTGTAGATGGCCCGGATGGCCTCGGCGTCGTCGAGTCGGGCCGGGCGCACCTCCACGGGCCGGACGCTACCGCTTACCCCAGACGATATGATCCAGGCGACGCGCCCCTCGCAAGCTAAGGGGGCGCGACGATCATGCCCCCTTAGCTCAGTCGGTAGAGCGTTTCCATGGTAAGGAAAAGGTCGTCAGTTCGATTCTGACAGGGGGCTCTCCCCTGGCGGCGTAGCTCAGTTGGTGAGAGCACTCGGCTCATAATCGAGGGGTCGCCGGTTCGAGTCCGGCCGCCGCTACCAGGCAGGCACGAGGAAGTCCGGGCAACGAGGAAGACAGAGAGGAAGCGACGAGATGGCGAGCGACAAGCGGGTGAAGGTGACCTTGGCCTGTGAGGTGTGCAAACGGCGCAACTACATCACCATGAAGAACAAGCAGAACGACCGTGAGCGCATCGAGCTGAAGAAGTACTGCCGTTGGGACCGAAAGCACACCGCCCACCGGGAGACCCGCTAGGGAAACGTAACGCCCATGCCGGTCTCCGGGTCGTATCGGCGATGACCGAGATCCTGGCACCTCTGGTGGCCGCCGCCCGTGAAGGGGACCGGCAGGCCTTCGAGGAGCTCTTTCGCCTCACCTCGTCCGACACCTACACCCTGGCGTACCGCCTCATGGGCAACGAGGACGACGCTCGCGACGTCGCCCAGGAGGCGTACCTGCGGGCGTACCGCGGCATCTCCAAGTTCCGGGGCGATGCCCGCTTCACCACCTGGATGTACCGGATCACCGCCAACTGCGCGGCGAGCCACCTCGACCGCCGCCGCCGCCACCGCCACGAGGAGCTGGCCGACGACGCGCCGCTGGCCGACCGCTGCGTCGAGCACGATCCCCAGGCCCGCGCCGATGCCAGCGCCGTACGCGACGAGCTCACCGTCGCCCTGGCCGAGCTCCCGCCCCGCCTGCGGGCGGTCATCGTGTTGCGAGACATTTACGACCTGCCCCACGAAGCCATCGCCACCGAGCTCGGCATCACCGAGACGGCGGCCAAGGTGCGCCTGCACCGGGCCCGGGCCCGGCTGCGCGAGCGGCTCTACCCGTTGCCCGGGGAGGAGGTGGCAGCCCGTGAGGTGTGAAGAGCTGGCGGGGATGGTGACGGCTTCGCCCCAGGGCGTCGCCGTCGAAGACTGGCGGGGTCGCCGCCACGTGGAGAGTTGCCTGCGGTGCCAGGCCGAGCTGGCCCGCTACCGCAAGCTGCTGCGCACCTTGCGCACGCTGCGCACCGACGTGTTCGACCCCGGTCCGGGGTTCGTCGCCGACGTGCTCGCGTCGTTGGAGGA
>JALZLC010000164.1 GCA_030858885.1 Actinomycetota bacterium | reverse complement strand
GGGTCTACCGCCGGACGTGGAAGGCCAGCGCGTTCACCACCTTCCTCAACCCTGTGCTGTTCCTGCTGGCCATGGGCATGGGTTTGGGCACCCTGGTCGACCGAGGCGAAGCCGCCAGCCTGCAGGGACTGAGCTACCTGCAGTTCCTGGCGCCTGGGCTGCTGGCGGCCACCGCCATGCAGACCGCCGCCGGTGACTCCTCGTTCCCGGTGATGGCCGGCATCAAGTGGCAGAAGACCTACTACGCGGCCCTGGCGACGCCGATCAGCGCTCGTGACCTGGCCTTCGGCCACATGGCCTGGGTGGTGGTCCGGCTGTTGATGGCCACCGTGGCGTTCGTCGTGGTGATGGCCGTCTTCGGCGTCGCGCGCTTCCCGGGTGGGATTGTGGCGATCCTGCCCGCGACCTTGACCGGGATGGCTTTCGGCGCGCCCATCACGGCTTTCGCAGCCCGCTTGGACAACGACTATCACCTCAGTTCGCTGTTCCGCTTCGGCATCGTCCCGTTGTTTCTGTTCTCGGGCACGTTCTTTCCCATTAGCCAGCTGCCCGGATGGCTACAACCGGTGGCCTACGCGACGCCGCTGTGGCACGGGGTGGAGCTGACACGCGCGACCGCCTTGGGAACGACGCCGTCGTTCTCGCCCGTCCTCCACGTGGCCTACCTGCTGCTGTGGGTCGGGGTGGGCACGGTGCTCGCCGAGCGCAGCTTCCGCTGGAGGTTGCTGCGATGAGCGCGCTGCCGCTGCGCATGTCGCCGCTGTCCATCCTGAGCGGCGGCCGGGCCCGCTATCTCGTCGAGCGCAACCTGCTGGTGTACCGGCGCATCTGGCCGGTGGTGTTCTCGGGCTTCTTCGAGCCGCTGTTCTACCTGTTCGGCGTCGGCGTCGGGATCGGGCAGCTGGTCGGCGATGTCAGCGGGCCGGGCGGCCAGCCGGTGACCTACGCCGCCTTCGTCGCGCCCGGTCTGCTGGCGGCGTCGGCGATGAACGGGGCGATCTACGAGTCGACGATGAACATCTTCTTCAAGCTCAAATACGGCAAGGTCTACGAGGCGATCCTGGCCACACCGGTGGGCCCACGCGACATCGCCGTCGGCGAGATCATGTGGTGCCAGGCACGCGGCGCCCTGTACGCCAGCGGCTTCCTGGTCGTGGTGGCGGCCCTGGGGCTGCTGCCGGCCGGTCTGTGGATGGGGCTGCTGGCGCTGCCGGCCGCGGTACTGATCGGCTTCGCCTTCGGCGCGGTAGGCATGGCGGCGACCACCTTCATGCGCAGCTGGCAGGACTTCGACCTCGTGCAGATGGTGGTCCTGCCGCTGTTCTTGTTCTCGGCGACGTTCTTCCCGCTAGACGTCTACCCGTCCGCGATCCGACCGCTGCTGCAGCTGTCGCCGCTGTACCACGGCGTGGCGCTCCTGCGCTCGTTGACGCTGGGCACCGTCGACGCGACGGTACTCGGCCATGTGGCGTTCCTGGTGGCCATGAGCATTGCGGGCCTGCTGGTCGCCGGACGTCGCATCTCCAAGCTCCTGCTGACCTGAGCCAGGCCCGCAGCTACTGCACCTGGCCGCAGGATCAGCGTGCCGCGATCACCGATACGTCATAGCGCCCGATGTTCGGATCCCCCGTGACGATCGGGATGGACTCCAGCTGGGCCTGGGCGACGAGAAGGCGGTCGAACGGGTCGCGGTGCAGCGATGGTAACGTCGCCACGTGCAGGGCGTGCCGCTGCTCCACGGCCAGGGTCGTCACGCCGCTGGAACCCATCCGCTGTGGCACGTAGGTCGCGGGTGGCTGCGGCAACGCCAGTCTCCCCAGCGCGTACTTGATCGCTATCTCCCAGGCGCTGGCCGCCGACAGCAGCAGCTCGTTGGCGGCGTCCCGGGCCATCTCAAGCGCCTCGGCGTGCAGACGTTGTGGTGAGACCTGCAGCCACAGCCACACGTGGGTGTCCAGCAGCACCCTCACGACCCGAACGCTTCGAGCAGCTCGTCAGGCAACGGCGCGTCGAAGTCCTCACCGACCTCGTAGACGCCCTCGTCGAGACCGAACTGCCGCTGGCCAGACAGGCCCACGGGCACCAGGCGCGCCACCGGTCGCCCGGAGCGGTTGATCACCACCTCCTCGCCGGACGCAACGAGCGCCAGCAGGCGGGACAGGTGCGTCTTGGCCTCGTGCACGCCGACCTCCATCCCGTCACGATAGACTAAGTCAAAGACTAAGTCCACAGGTCAGAGACGAAGTCCTACAGGTACTGGCCGGTGTTGACGCTCTCGATGGACTTGCCCGGCTCGCTCCCGTCACCGATGAGCGTGCGCACGTAGACGATGCGCTCACCCTTCTTGCCTGAGATCCGCGCCCAGTCGTCGGGGTTGGTGGTGTTGGGCAGATCCTCGTTCTCTTTGAACTCGTCGCGGATGGCGTGGAACAGGTCCTCGGACTTAAGGCCCTTCTGGCCCTCGTCGAGGTAACGCTTGATGGCCATCTTCTTGGCCCGCGCGACGACGTTCTCGATCATGGCCCCGGAGTTGAAGTCCTTGAAGTACAGCAACTCCTTGTCGCCGTTGGCGTAGGTGACCTCCAGGAAGCGGTTCTCCTCGGCGTCGGAGTACATCCGCCGGCAGGTCTCGCTGATCAGCCAGTCGACGGCGAGCTGCTCGTCGCCGCGCTCTTTGACCAGGTCCGGGTGCAAGGGCAGGCCGGCGTGCAGGTAGACGGCGAAGATCTCGCGGGCCGCGACCTCATTGGGCCGCTCGATCTTGATCTTCACGTCCAGCCGCCCGGGGCGCAGGATCGCCGGGTCGATCATGTCCTCACGGTTGGACGCCCCGATGACGATGACGTCCTTGAGCGTCTCCACGCCGTCGATCTCACTGAGCAGCTGCGGCACGATCGTGGTCTCGACGTCCGAGGACACGCCCGACCCGCGGGTGCGGAAGATCGAGTCCATCTCGTCGAAGAAGACGATGACAGGGAAGCCCTCTTCGACCTTCTCCCTGGCGCGCTGGAAGATCAGGCGGATCTGCCGTTCGGTCTCGCCGACGTACTTGTTCAGCAGCTCGGGGCCTTTGATGTTGAGGAAGTAGCTGCGCGCGTCGGCGCGCCCCTCCTTCTCGGCCACTCGCTTGGCTAGGCTGTTGGCCACGGCCTTGGCGATCATCGTCTTGCCGCAGCCGGGCGGCCCGTACAGCAGGATGCCCTTGGGCGGGCGCAGTTCGTGTTCCACGAACAGGTCAGCGTGCAGGAACGGCAGCTCCACGGCGTCCTGGATGGCCTCGATCTGCACGCTGAGCCCACCGATGTCGTCGTAGGAGATGTCGGGCACCTCCTCGAGCACCAGCTCCTCCACCTCGGGGCGGGGCAGCTTCTCCAGCGCGTAGTTGCTGCGGATGTCGACCAGCACCGAGTCCCCTGCGCGCAGCAGCGGCTCGCGGCACAGCGGCTCGGCGATGCGCACGACCTGCTCGTCGTCGGTGTGGCCGATGACCAGCAGCCGCTCGTCGTCGAGGCGTTCCTTGACGGTCATCACCTCGCCGACCATTTCGAAGCGCGCCGCCTCGATCACGTTGAGCGCCTCGTTGAGCACGACCTCCTGACCGCGCACCAGCTCGTCGACGGCGATCTCTGGACTGACGTGGACCCGCAGCTTGCGGCCCTGGGCGAAGATCTCCACGACCTCAGTGTCCAAGGCCTGCAAGAAGATCCCGAAGCCCGAGGGCGGCGCGGACAGCTTCTCGACCTGCTGCTTGAGCGCCACGATCTGCTCGCGAGCGTCGCGCAGGGTGTCGGCCAGCTTGGCGTTCTGCGTGCCGGCGGCCTGCAGCTGCCCCCTGGTCTCCAGCAGCCGTTCTTCCAGGGCGCGAACACGGCTGGGAGAGTCATCCAGCCGCCGGCGTAGCAGGGCGGCCTCCTCTTCAAGAAGGCGCAGCTGCGTGCGTAGCTGCTGCAGCTGGGCCTCGTGGGACGGCATGGGAAACGAGCCTTTCGATGCGCGGTCCTCGAGGACCCAAGTATACGGCGGGTGCTCGCCGGGACCGCTACCCGCCGCTGTCGCGGATCTCCTCGACGGGTACCGCCGGCGGCACCGCGGGACGGACCTCGACGACGAAGACTCGCTCGGCGAGTTCGTCGGGCAACCGCATCCGGCGACCCGCGACGACGCCGATCACATGGTCTTCGGCTCGTTCCAGCAAGGTGATCTCGGCCTGCGGCACGATGCCGGCCCGCACCATCGCCGCGAGCAGGTCCTCCCGGTCGTCGCCGACCATTGCCACGCGTCCGGTGTGCCTGGGCGGGCAGGCGGTAAGCGGACAACCGGCGATGGTCGCCAACGTGGCCGCCTCGCGCGGGATGGGGTGACCGTGCGGATCGACGGTCGGCCGTCCCAACACGCGGTCCATGTCCTCTAACGCCGCCGGGTCCACATGGTGCTCCAGCCGGTCGGCGGCCTGGTGCAGGTCGGCGATGGGCAGACCCTCGGCGTCGTGCAGGTAGCGCTCCAGCAGGCGGTGCGTACGCACCATGCGGATCGCTTCCTGCCGGCCGGACGCGGTGAGCCGCAGCACGCCGTCATGGCCGGTGACCCAGCCTGCCCTCGTGAGTCGTCGCACGGCGCTGCGCAGGCCCGCACGGTCGCCGCGCAGGTGCGCCGCGGCCTCGAGGGCGGTGACCCCGTCGTGCTTGACCAGGGCCTTGAGCAGATCCTCGGCCAGGATGCGACGCCCGGTCACCCGCCGCCGGCGCACCTGGGACACCAGTCCCCGGCGTGGGGCGAAGGCGAAGGTGAGGGCGAACACGACGCTGGCCAGGATCACGATGGCTGGACCGGACGCGACGTCGAGGTGGTAGGACGCGTACAGCCCGCCGACGCCCGACAGCAGCCCGACCGCGCTGGCCGCGACCATCATGGTCGCCAGCCGGCGGGTGAGCAGGTACGCGGTGGCCCCGGGCGTGACCAGCATCGCCACCACCAAGACCAGCCCCACCGCCTGCAACGAGGCGACGATCGTGGCGGACAGCAAGGCGGTGAACAGGTAGTGCAGGGCACCCACCCGCAGGCCCACGGAGCGGGCCATGACCGGGTCGAAGCTCCACAGCTGTAGCTGGCGGAACAGCAGCACCACCACGCCGACGACGATCCCCCCGCTGACCGCCGTCAGCAGCAGATCCGTACGGTCGACGCCGAGCACGTTGCCGAGCAGCACGTGGAACAGGTCGATGCCTCGCGGCTTGGCGACGCTGATGATGGCCAGCCCCACGGCGAACGCGAAGGTGAACACAATGCCCATCACCGCGTCGCGTTTCACGCGGCTGTTGCGCTCCACGAAGGTGATCGCCAGCCCGGCCAAGATCGCCGTGGTCAGGGCTCCCCAGAAGATCCCCACGTGGCGCGCGGCCAGCCACCCGATCGCGACGCCCGGCAGCACGGCGTGGGATACGGCGTCGCCCAGCAGGGCTTGGTGGCGCACCACCAGCAGGCACGACAGCACCGCCGAGGACACGCCGACGATGGCGGCGGCCAGCATGGCGTTGCGCATGAACTCGTAGCGCAGCAGCGGGTCCAAGAACAGCGTAAAGATGGTCTCCATCAGCGGATCCCCACGCCCATGGCGACGGGGGGGACGCCCCCGTAGGCCTCCGCCAGCAGGGATCCGGTGAAGACCTCGGTGGGGGTCCCCAAGGCGATCACCCGGCCCGCGAGCAGCAGCAGCCGGTCGACGTTGCGACCCACCGCCGACAGGTCGTGGTCGACCAGAACGACGGTGCGCCCCGCCGCGGCCAGGGCAGTGACCTGCTCGGTGAGGACCTGCTGGGTGAGCGCGTCGACCCCGGTGAACGGCTCGTCGAGCAGGATCACCTCGGCGTCCTGGGCCAGCGCTCTGGCGAACAGCACCCGTTGCTGCTGGCCGCCGGACAGCTCGCCGATCTGGCGCTTGGCCAGGGTGCCCATCCCGACGCGCTCCAGCGCCGCGTCCGCCACCCGCCGGTCCGCGGCGCGCACCCGGCGGAACCCCCCGACGGCGGCGTAGCGACCCATGACGGCCACCTCACCGACCAACGCGGGGAAGTCCCAGTCGATCGCCGAGCGCTGGGGAAGGTAGGCAACGCGCCGGCGGACTTCACCGATGGGGCGCCCAGCGACGGCCACGGTGCCCGAATCGGCCGGTACCAGCCCGAGCATGGCCTTGAGCAACGTCGACTTTCCAGCCCCGTTGGGCCCGACGACCCCCAGCACTTCGCCGGCCGCGGCGCTGAAGCTGACGCCGCGCAGGACCGGTTCCGCGTCGTAGGACACGGTCAGGCCGGTGACCTCGATCACGGTTGGGCGCTCCTGCCAGGGCTTCCGCCGCCGCCGTCAAGGCCAATGACCAGCGCGGCGGTGTTGGCCCGCATCATTCGCAGGTAGGTGTCGGCGCCACTGCCGGGCGCGCCGAGAGAGTCCCCGTACAGCGGTGGGCCGACGCCTACTCCGGCGTCGCGCGCCACCTGCTCCATGAGATCGGGGTTAATCGTGGTCTCCACAAAGACGGCCGGTACCCCCTGGGACCGCACCGCATCCACCAGCGCGGCAACCTCGGTCGCCGACGGCTCCCGCTCGGTGGACACACTCCAGATGGTGCCGACCACCTGCAGGCCGTACCGCTGCCCGAAGTAGCGGAAGGCGTCGTGGGTGGTGACCAGGCGGCGTTGCGCGGGTGGGATGGTCGCCAGCTGGGCGGCCACGAAGGTGTCGAGGCGGTCCAGGCGCCGGATGTAGCGGCGCGCGTTGCGCCGAAAGTCCTGGGCGTTGGCGGGATCGAGGTCGCTCAGCGCGCTGCTGATGGCCTCGACGTACCGTCGCACCGCGACAGGATCCATCCACAGGTGGGGGTCGGGGTCGCTGCCCGTGCCGGCGATGGTCAACGGCTCGATGCCGTCGGTCACCGTGGCGACCGGCCGCGGCACGCTGGACGCGTCGATCAGGGTGTCCAGCCAGTGCTCGAGGCCCAGCCCGTTGCGCAGGATCAGGTCGGCGTCACTGATCTTGCCGGCGTCGGAGGGCACGGGCTCGTAGGTGTGGGGATCCCCGCCGATCTCCACCAGCGACTCGACGACGACATGGTCGCCGGCCACCTCCCGGGTGAGGTCGGCCAGGATGCTGATGGTGGTGACGACCAGGGGTCGACCGTCGTCCAGCCCTCTTGCCCGCGCCTGCGCCCAGCCACAGCCCGAGCCCAACAGCGCCACGGCCGCGAGGGCGGCCAGCAGCCGTAGGGGGCGTGCGGACGGTTGCCGGCGCATCAGGTCTCCGGATACTGCGGGGCCGGGCCACCCCCGAATCGCGGGGCGGCCCGGCTGCCCGAGCTAGTACGTGGCGGCGGCGTCGTCGCCCATGCCTGCCGCTCCGGTCAGGAACGGCTGCGCTGCTGCCAGGACCTCGTCCTTGGACAGCGGGGTCTCGGTGGCGCCCATGTAGACGCCGTTCTCAGCGGGCTTGCCGAGAAGGTTACCGATGACCGCTGCGTGGCGCGCCTCGACACCGAAGATGCCGGCGGCGGCCTGCAGGATGGCTGGCTCCTTGATGAAGCCGGCCGCGCCCAGGTAGGCCGACACGCCGAGGTTCTCGAACGTGAAGGCAGTCTCCAGGTACGCGTCACGGCTGCCGAACGCTTCGCCGAAGTCGACGCCGGGCGCCTCGACGGGCATGCCACCCAGCTGGTTGATCGTCTGGGTGATGCCGTCGACGTGTGCCGCCTCATCGGCGCCGACCTGCTGGAGGTACTGCGCCTCCTGGCCGTCGAGCAGCCCTGCCTCGTTGCCCTGGCGGTAGAACTCCGCCTCCAGGTACTCCAAGGTCAGTGCATAGTTCAGGACCTCGATGTCGTCACCGAAGTCGGCGCTCTGTGCGAACGCCCACTTGGTGCCGAGCATCTGCAGCGCCACGCTGCCGGGAATGACTGTGGCGGCGCCCTTGACGAAATCGCGTCGTCTCATCGTCGCTCCTCCCTAGGCCCTGATGAACTGCATAGCAGCTTCGAGGACTTCGTCCATGGTGGCGGTTGCCTCCATGGGTGCCGGGAACGGATTGCCACCGCTGATCTGCGCGATGATCGCGGCGTGACGTGATTCCACACCGGCGATCGCTGCCGCAGCAGCGAGGATGTCGCCGTTCTCGATGGCGGTGACCTGACCGTGATAGGCGGTCACGCCAAGCTCCTCGAAGACTGATGCCGTCTCCAGGAACGCGTCGCGGTTGTCGAGCACCCCGTCGGGGAAGCGGAAGCGCGGACTTTCCACCGGCTCGCCTCCCAGGTCGGAGATGGTGGCGCTGATGGCGTCGACGTGGGCTTGCTCGTGATCACGAATCGGCGTGACCAGCTCAAGCTCGCGTCCCTCGACCACGTTGTTCTCCAGAGCCCGCGTGTAGAACGCGGCCTCCAAGTACTCCAGGGTCAGCGCGTAGTTCAGGATGTCAAGGTCGTTCTGCGAGGCATCCTGCGCCAGCGCGAAGCGGTCCCCGGCGCGTGTGATCGCCAGAGTCCCTCCTACGCCGATCAAGGCTGCGCCGCGCAGGAAGTTGCGGCGGCTGTCCTCGGTGTCGAACGCCATGACGGGCTGGCCGTGAAACAGCTCAGGCCTCTTCAAGACTGCACCTTTCTTCAATCGGATGGACCGTGGTGGCCTGCAAAGCCGGTTAGCCGCGAGCACCTCCTGGGTCGACAGCGTCGAGATCTGAGGGCCGCGCCTTGGCCTGCACCACGATGCGGTGGGTCCGGTAGCCCTTGGGGGTGCAGGCGAACATCGTGATCATCCGGGCCCGCCGCGCCTGTGGCTGGCGCAGGACGAACTTCACGTAGTTCGACTCCGGGACCACGGTCGTCTTGGTCACGCGGTAGGCGGTGCGGTGCTTGCCGCCCAGGGTGGTGACGACGCGGTCGCCGCGTTCGAGGAGGTCGAGGTCGGCGAACGGCTGCGTGTACGTCGTGCGGTGGCCCGACAGAACGCTGTTGCCGGAGGCGCCCGGCAGCGGCGTTCCCGGCCAGTGACCGGGGCCCTTCTGCAGGGGTTCGTCGTACACCCCGCGCCGGTAGCGCTCGTTGACGTCGATGGCGGGGATCTGAATCCGGCCGATCGGCCCACCCTTGCGCTTGTCGTTCACGAACAACCTGCGTAGCCGACCAGATGCACCGGCGACCGGGTCGTCACCGCTGGCGACCTGGACGTCGTCGCCGCCGTTGCGGCGCAGCTCACCCAGGCGCCGGATGACAGCAGGTTCCTGCTGGCTGGGCACCACCGGCACCAGCCGGGTCTGCCCGTCCTCGGTGACCACACGCCGGACCTCACCACTGCCGGGAGACCCGATGAGAGGCGCGACCATATACACCAGCGTCAGTCCGACCACAACGGCTCCAAACTGCAAGAAACGGCGCAAAGCACACCTCCGATCATGGACTATCTCAGCGTTGCTTCGTACCCGAGCCACCAAAATGGGGGGTTCTGTAATATCCTTGTTACCGACCGTCCCGTACCGATCCCCCCGTCGGCGACCGGGAGTCCCCCCGACCGGTGGGCGTAGGCCCACGAGCCGGAAGTCATGGAGGCCATGACGGCCTCGCCAGCCGCAGCAGCCGGTCGTGTGCTGGTCGTCGACGACGATCCCAACACCACGAGTGTGTTGTCGGCCTATCTGCGCAGGGACGGCTTCGAGGTGGAGGTGCTCCACGACGGGCAGGAGGCGCTGGCCTCGGCGCTAGCCAGTCCACCGCAGCTGATCGTGCTGGACCTGTCACCGCCGCGCATGAACGGTCTACAGGTGTTGCGCGCCCTTCGTGGTCGCCACACCACCCCGGTGATCCTGTTGAGCGACCGCCGTGATGAAGACAGCGTGATCAATGGGTTGCGCCTCGGTGCCGACGACTTCGTCACAAAACCGTTCTCCGCTCGCGAGGTCGCCGCTCGGGTGGAGGCGGTCCTGCGACGCAGCGCACCGGTCGGGGCCGCACAGGCCGGCGGTGACCGCAAGGTCACGGCAGGGGACGTGACCGTTGACCTGGTGACCCACCAAGCGTGGTGCGGTGGCAGGCAGGTGACGCTGACGCCGCTGGAGCAGGCATTGCTGGTGCACCTCATGCGGCAGCCAGACCGCACCTTCGACCGCCGCACGCTGTTGGCTCAGGTGTGGGGGTTCAGCCATGGTCAGCCGTCTGCGGTGACCGTGGAGATCCGCCGGCTGCGCCAGAAGATCGAGTCCGACCCTTCGAGGCCCCGCCGGATCCTGACGATGCACGGACGCGGCTACCGCTTCCAGGCGTAGCCCGATCTCAGCCAGCCAGGCGCCTTGCCGTGGTCAGGAAGGCGGTGTGGGCGACCATGCGGTGGTCGGGCCGCACGGCCAGCCCGTCCACGTGCCAGGTACGCACCAGCGTCTCGGTGGTCTGCGACATGCCCCAGCGGTCATCGCCGGCTATGGCCTCGTGCAGGCGCATCACCTGCGGCACTGACGGGGTGTAGGCGCACAAGATCCCGCCGGGGTACAACGCCTCGACGGCCGCCGGCAGGACCGTCCACGGCTCGGACAGATCGAGCACCACGCGGTCACAAGCCATGCCCGACAGCCCGGCGATGACGTCGCCGCGCCGCAGCTGCCAGTTGACCGGATGCGTCCCGAAGCGATCGGTGACGTTGCGCTCGGCGACATCGGCGAACTCGTCGCGCAGCTCGAAGCTGATGACCTGCCCGCCGGGGCCTACCGCCCGCAGCAGTGCCGAGGTGAGTGCTCCCGAGCCGGCACCGGCCTCGACGACAGTGGCTTGCGGGCAGATGTCGGCCAGCGCGACGATCATCGCCTGGTCCTTGGGGTAGACGACCTGCGCTCCCCGCGGGGCCTTGACGGTCCAATCGGCCGAGGTGGGGCGGACCGCCAGCAAGGTCGAGCCCTTCGTCGTCGTCACCGACGAGCCCTCCGGCAGTCCCAGCAGCGCCTCGTGCGGCAGCACCCCGTAGTGGGAGTGAAACTCGCCGCCGGGTCGCAAGGTCAGCAGGTAGCGCCGCTGCTTGCGGTCCAGCAACAGCACCTTGTCACCGTCGCTGAATGGGTCGGGGTGGCCTGGATGACGGACGCTCACGGCGAACTGCGGGTCACGGCCGGGCGACGGCGACGCCGTCGCGGCGAGCAACCGACTTCACCACCCGTTCGCGGGTGCGGCAGAAGGCGCAGACGGGCGCGACGCCGGCCTGCCGCGGTCGGGTGGTCGGCAGGCCGCAGCCGCTGCAGGCGACCAGCTCCTCCCCCGCTGGGTCGGCGTTCGCGAAGTGCGTGGACTGAACCCGGTCAAGGAAGCCGAACAGGAACTGCGCCTTGGTGCCGGGGCTGGAGCGTTCGAGTTCGTTGAGCGCGGCCTTGTAGCGCAGGACCGTGTTGCCACCCACCATCGGGCATTCCTCGACCACATATTCCAGACCCCGGATCACGCAGTAGGCAGCCATCTCGCGCTCCCCCAGGCGGTACAGCGGCTTGACCTTGCGCGCGAGCCCGTCGGCGGTCGCGGGCAGGGCCACCGACTGGCGAGCCATGAACGGGGTCTGCCAGCGCAGCACGTTGCCGAGCAGCTGCGCAGCCTCGTCGTCGAGGTTGTGGCCGGTGGCCATGACGTCGTAGCCATGCTCCAGTGCCACACGGTTGAACACGTAGCGCTTGGACAGCCCGCAGACGCCGCACGAGGAGCGGTTGCGCATACCGGTGGCGTCGGGAATGTCATAGCCGTACTCGTCGGCCAGGTCGACGGTGTGCAGGGCGGCGTCGCGGGTGGCGGCGTACTCGGCCACCAGCCGGCCGGAGTGATCGGAGTACTCGCCGATGCCAAGCCCCAGGTACAGCCCGTCCGCGCGGTAGCCCATGTCCAGCAGCAGGTCCCACAGGGCCAGCGAGTCCTTGCCGCCGGATACCGCGACCAGGATGCGGTCGTTGTAGGACACCATCCGGTGCCGGTCGATGGCCTCGCGGACCTGCGTTCGGACGTGATCCACGAAGTGCTCAGCACAGTAGGCGGCGTGGTGGCGCTGCACCTCGATCACCGCCGTGCCACGGCACTGCTGGCAGCGAGCGGGACCCGCCCCGCCGGAGATCACCGGTCGGACCTCCAGCTCGGCGTCGTCAGCCAGCACGAGGTCCTTGGTGACCAGCTCACCGGCGTGGATGACCAAGACCGTCTCAGGGTTGATGGCAAGCCGATCGAGGATGTCGCCGACCCTGGCGGGCCCGGCTACGACTTCGGTGCGGCTCGGGTTGCGCAGCACGACCTTCATGTCACCGGCCAACCTAACAGCCGTGTGTCCGGCGCCCCACGGCGGCGCGCGGACCCCCCGACCGGCGGTGCTGCACCGCCTGATCAGCCGGCGGCGACACCCATGGCGTTGAGGGCTGAGCCGGCACGGAACCAGCCCAGCTGCTCGGCGTTGAAGGTGTGGTTGGCCTCCAGCTCCTGCGTGCTGTCGTCGGCGTGGGTCAGGCGCACGGTCACCGGGCGGTCCGGCGCCAGGTCAGCCAGGCCCAGCACGTCGACGCGGTCGTCAGTGCGGACCTCGTCGTAGTCGGCGGGCTCGGCGAACGTCAGCGGCAGCATCCCCTGCTTCTTCAGGTTGGTCTCGTGGATGCGCGCGAAGCTGCGCACCAACACCACCAGGCCACCGAGGTGACGGGGCTCCATGGCGGCGTGCTCGCGCGACGATCCCTCCCCATAGTTTTCGTCGCCGATGACGATCCAACCCTTGCCCTCGGCCTTGTAGTGGCGGGCGATGTCGGGCAGCTTGCGCGGCTGGCCGTCCAGCTGGTCGAGGCCGTGACCGGGCTCGTCGGCGAACGCGTTGTTGGCGCCGATGAACAGGTTGTTGGAGATGTTGTCCAGGTGGCCACGGAAGCGCAGCCACGGCCCGGCCGCCGAGATGTGGTCGGTCGTGCACTTGCCGACAGCCTTGAGCAGCACCGGCAACCCCTGGTAGTCGCCGCCTGGCCAGGCGGGGAAGGGGTCGAGCAGCTGCAGGCGGTCACTGCCGGGATCGACGACGACTTCGACGGAGGCGCCGTCGGCAGCCGGCTCGGAGAACCCGGATTCGCCGGCGTCCCAGCCGCCGGCCGGCAGCTCGTCGGCCTCGGGAGCTCGCAGCGTTACGCCGTCGAGCTGGTCGTGCTGCGGATCGAAGTCCAGCCGCCCGGCCAGCGCGGCCGCCACCACGATCTCGGGTGACCCGATGAACGCCAGCGTCTCGGCATAGCCGTCGTTGCGCCGCGGGAAGTTGCGGTTGAACGAGCTGAGGATCGAGTTGCGCGTGCCGCCCAGGTTGTCGGTGCGCTTCCATTGCCCGATGCACGGCCCGCAGGCGTTGGCCAGCACAGTGGCTCCGATCGCCTCCAAGTCGCCCAGCAGGCCATCGCGCTCGATGGTGGCGCGGACCTGCTCGGAGCCTGGGGTGATCAGCAGCGGGGTCTTGATGCGAAGGCCAGCCTCCTTGGCCTGGCGGGCGACGTGTGCCGCGCGTCCGATGTCCTCATAGGAGGAGTTGGTGCAGGAACCGACCAGGGCGTTGGTGATCTCGACGGGGTAGTCGTTGGCCTTGGCGTCGGCCGCCATCTGGGACACCGGCCGGGTCAGGTCGGGGGTGTGCGGCCCGACGATCTGCGGCTCCAGACGGTCGAGGTCGATCTCGACGACGCGGTCGTAGTAGTCCTGTGGACTGGCGGCGACCTCTGGATCGCTGCGCAGGTGCTCGCGGTGGGCCTCGGCGAGGTCAGCAATCTCCTCTCGCCCCGTGGACTTGAGATAGCGGGCCATCGCGTCGTCGTAGCCGAACAGCGAGGTGGTGGCACCGATCTCGGCGCCCATGTTGCAGATCGTGCCCTTACCGGTGGCCGAGATCGACTCCGCGCCGGGACCGAAGTACTCGACAATCGCTCCGGTGCCGCCCTTGACGGTGAGGATGCCGGCAACGGCGAGGATCACGTCCTTCGACGACGTCCACCCGTCAAGTGACCCGGTGAGGCGCACACCGATGTGCAACGGCATCCGCAGCCCGAAGGGCATGCCGGCCATCACGTCCACCGCGTCGGCGCCCCCAACGCCGATGGCCACCATGCCGAGACCGCCGGCGTTCGGCGTGTGACTGTCGGTCCCGATCATCATCCCACCGGGGAAGGCGTAGTGCTCCAGGACCACCTGATGGATGATCCCGCTGCCCGGCTTCCAGAAGCCCAGCCCGTACTTGGCCG
>JALZLC010000152.1 GCA_030858885.1 Actinomycetota bacterium | reverse complement strand
GGGGTGTAGCGAGATCGCGGCCTTGGCGTGGTGGTTCCTTGATCCAGACATCAGCGGGATGAGGCGCGCACATCGGGGCTTCGAGGACCGTAAGGCGAGCCTGCTAGCCCAACGCGGGCTGCGAATCCCGGACGCGGCGCAGCATGCACAACGCCGGCTCTATGAGTTGGACAAGTCGGGTAACCAGGCGAAGCTGGGGAAGGTGGGTTCGGCGGACAGATGGCCGAGTCCTACCGATGCATTGCGGGACGTCTGGGGCTCGGCGAGCGATCCATCGATCGGCGAGGGGATCTACGGACTGCTGTCGGCCTTCGGTCACGGGACTCTGTACGCGCTGACGTCGATGGCGGGCGCCGAAGTGGAAGGCACCCGCGAAGGGCGGGTGTCGCTTCGGGTCCTCGAAACGAACCCGAAGCAGCAGGCGTTGATGATGCTGCTGGCCAGCATGCCGTATACGAGCGCCACTACCCGCGTGGAAACCGCCGGATGGGCCGGCGAGGATCTATCGGCGCACCTGGCAGACATGAACCGGGACTTGCTCAACCTTCAGAACGCGTAGCGCCTCGTGGGTTGCGTCCGACGCAGCGCCTTGCGTTGCTCACGGTTATGCCGCCCCCCACACGCCATGCTCGTCGTGCTTCAACGTCTGGGCGAGGCAGTCGCGGTGCACCGGGCACTCAGCCAGCACGTCACGGTCCAGGTATGCGCGGGGACCTGCTGTGCCAAGACTTGCACCCCGCTGTAACACAACCGGGCACCAGCCTGCACTGTGGGCGCGTCTCCCGGCCGTTGGGGAGCGCGCCCTTCCTTCAAAAAAGACAATGGCCGTATAGGGCGGCGCTCAGTCGGTCGGTGGTGCGGCAGCCGACCAACTGGGATCGGCACCTCTATTGACCCGCTACACGGCGACGTCCTAGGGTTCCGGCGGCACCTCCGGCAGACGGTTGCGCGGGCCTTCGAAGCGACATCGTGCCCTGTGGCCATGATCCTGTCAGCCGGCTTGCGCGTACCCCCTCAGTCCACCGAAGTCGACCAGCACGCAGGGCTCGTCGCCCTCAGTCCAGGCGTCGTGACCCGGCGGCATGTTGAACGTCTCGCCCGGACTGAACTCATGCTGGGAGCCGTCGTCCATACGGACAACCATCCGTCCTGAGATGACATACCCGACGTGGGCGACCTGGCAGCTGTCGGTTCCGGCCAAAGGCTTGACGTCCTCCGACCACTTCCAACCCGGCTCGAACGTCCCCCTGCCGACAGGCCCGCTCGCGAGATTGACCAACTCGACCCTCCCGTGCGCTTTGAACTCGCGCACCTCGTCGGGCGAATCGAAGCTCTTACCCTCGAGCCCACTCATGGCGGTTTCCTCTCCTCGATAGAGGCAGAGCATCCCACACTCGCCAAAGCCACTCAAGGGGCGACATCACGGGAGCGTCACCGGAGGACAGGCCGAGCAAGAGGCGAGCGCGTCGGCCTCCTGCCCGTCACATCACTCATCAACCGGAGCCTCGCAGGGTCACCGACGCTACGGTCATCTGCCGGTGACACCATGTGCACGTCACCGTCGTCTCGGGCAGGGCCGGACGGAAGTCGAGTCGAGCCGGGCTCAGGATACGCCGACACGCGGGGCAGGCGGCGAAGAACGGCACGGAGCGGGATCGGGGGACGCGCACCAGCGGCCATTGGTCGACGGTACACCGCGCATGAGACGGGCGCCCCGCGCCCTAAAGGCCAGCGACGTCATTCGACGGCAGCGAGGCCGTCAGGTCACGGAGCCGAGTCGCAAGTATCAAGCCCTGCGCGGGCTATGACGCGGGCTTTGGCGGCGGCGTGCCCGCAGCGTCCAGCAGCACCAACCGCGGGTCCTTCGACGGCGTGGCCCGCCGTCGCTTCCCGCGGTCCTGCGCGGCTTCGGTGCGCTCGACGGCCCATTGCAGCCGGCGGCGGTCCAGCGG
This sequence comes from Actinomycetota bacterium, assembly GCA_030858885.1. The sequence continues at coordinate 182 of JALZLC010000152.1, read as the reverse complement.
CGACAGGCCAAATGACTGGCCCTGGAGGCGGATCTCGGCCAGCTTGGCGGGGGTCGGTTTGCGCCAGTAGTCGTCGACCAGTGCCGCGACCATGAGCAGCTGGTGCACGTCTGAGGCCAGGAACTCCCCGGCCATCGGCGAGGCCCACAGCTCCGCCCACCAGGCGGCCGCCTGGGGGTGCC
>JALZLC010000127.1 GCA_030858885.1 Actinomycetota bacterium | reverse complement strand
GCGTATGAGCCCGGTCAAGACCCGAGAGGCGATCTGCGCGCTGGCTCCCCACCGCCCTTCTAGACCGACGCGAGGCGGGAGATGCCGATGCCACCAGGGGTGTCGGCGCCGTATCGCGCTTTCTCGCCGGCGATGTCCAGGGTGCCGATGCGGGCACGCGCCTCCAGCGCCTCCGGCGTGATGAGATCGGCTGGGACCAGCCAGCAGACCTCGAACTCGTTGCCGTCAGGGTCGTGGGCGTACAGGGCCTTGGTGGTGCCGTGATCCGACGCGCCACCGAGCGCCCCGAGTTCCGTCAGGCGGCTGGCGATCTGTTCCAGGTCGTCCAGCGTCTCCACCTCCCAGGCCAGGTGGTACAGGCCGACGGTGCCCCGCCCCGCCGTCGAGGCGCCGGCCTGCTGTCCGACCTCGAACAGCCCCAGGTCGTGGTCGTTGCTCGAGGCGGGCGCCTGCAGGAAGGCCGCGCCGCGCAAGCCGTCCGCGAGTGGGACGGGGCGAAAGCCCAGGGCACCGGCGTAGAAGGTGACGCTGCGCTCGACGTCGCGGACGTACAGCACGGCGTGGTTGAGGCGGTGGACCGGCATGCGATGTTCCTCACGACTGAAGTTGAGCGTTCAACTAAACCGCATGGTACCGCAGGACGGATGAGCGTTCAAGGTTGTCTTCGTTACAGTGGCCCGATGAGTGACGACCGCTGGCTGGACTCCCACGAGCAGCAGGCGTGGCGCGCCTTCCTGGCGACCTCGGCGCTGTTGCATGCCGCACTGGACCGCCAACTCCAGCGCGACGCCGGCCTCCCACACGCCTACTACATGATCCTGGCGATGCTGTCGGAGTCGCCAGGGCGTGCCCTGCGGATGAGTTCGCTGGCCGAGCTGACCAACTCGTCGCAGAGTCGCATCTCCCATGCCGTGGCCCGCCTCGAGGAGGCCGGGTGGGTGCGACGGGAGCAGTGCCCCTCCGACCGCCGCGGGCTGCTGGCGGTGCTGACCGACGCCGGCTTCGGCGTCCTCGCCGAGGCGGCGCCTGGTCATGTCGAAGCGGTTCGCGAGCACCTGTTTGACCAGCTGACCCCCGAGCAGGTCCGCCAGCTCGAGGGCATCTGCCGGGCCGCCCTGCGCAAGCTCGATCCGGACAACGCCTTTCCGGCGGGGGACCTGGCACACGCGGAATGACCGCGACGCCATGACGGCTACAAGGCCCGCGACCTCCCCTCGAAAGCAGCTGGGGCGTCGCGAGTTCACCGCGCTGCTCGCGATGTCGATGGCCTTGTCGGCGCTCGGCATCGACCTGATGCTGCCAGCCTTCCCCGCCATGCGCCGCGAACTGGGTCTGGCCGCAGACTCCACCGCGGTGGCGGGCTTGGTGACCGCCTACTTCCTGGGTCTGGCGTTGGGCCAGCTCGGCTACGGACCGCTGGCCGACCGCTACGGACGCCGGGCCACGCTGTACCTCGGCTACGGCGTGTATGCCGTGGGGGCGGTGGCGGCCACCTTGTCGCCGACGCTGCCGTTACTGCTGGCCAGCCGGTTCGTGTGGGGACTGGGCGCGGCCGGACCGCGGGTGGTCACGCTGGCCGTCATCCGGGACACCTTCGAGGGTGAGCAGATGTCTCGGGCGATGTCGTTCATCATGGCCGTGTTCATCGTCGTGCCGGTATTCGCCCCGACACTCGGCGCCGCCGTGGCAGCGGCCGTCTCGTGGCGCTGGTTGTTCGCCGGCTGCGCGGCCGCTGCGGTCGTCATGGCGGTGTGGGCGGTGCGGCTGCCCGAAACCTTGCGCCCGGAGCACCGCAGGCCGCTGCGGTTCGGCCCTGTGCTGCGGGCGGCGCGGGTGGTGGTGTCAGACCGGCGTACGGTTGGCTACACCCTGGCCATGGCCTCGCTGTACGGAGTGTTCGCGTCCTACCTGGGCGGCGCCGAGATCATCTTCGGCGACACGTTCGGGCAGACGGCGAACTTCCCAGTGCTGTTCGGTGGCCTCGCGGCCGTGATGGGAGCGGCGATGCTGGCCAACGCCCGCCTGGTCGGCCGGGTGGGGACGCGCCAGCTGACGCACTGGGTGCTCGTCGGCTACACCGCGGCGGCGACCGCCTTGTTCGTGTTGTCGCTGGCCACCGGCGGCCGACCGCCGTTGGCCGTCTTCGTGATGATGATGGCCATCCTGCTGTCGTTGCAGGCACTGCTGATCCCCAACTTCAACACCATCGCCATGGCACCCATGGGACGGCTGGCCGGGACCGCGTCATCAGTCATCGGCGCCGTGCAGCTGTCCGCCGGCGCAGTGCTCGGCAGCCTGCTCGACCGAGCCTTCGACGGGACGGTGCTGCCCCTGTCGGTCGGCGCGATGAGTTACGCCGGCGTGGCCCTTGGATTCGTCCTCTGGGCCGAGCGGGGCCGCCTGTTCCGCCCGTTGA